>NZ_JBFTIN010000030.1:0-74367 GCF_056394785.1 Rhizobium sp. 10N414
CAGGGCACGCAGCAGAACGCCGCCATGGTCGAGGAGCAGACGGCAGCGAGCCATGGGCTGGCGCAGGAAGCAGCAAAGCTGATGCAACTCCTTGCCCAGTTCAACCTGCAGGCAGCATCCCACGGCGCATCATCCTACAGCCGTCGCGCCGCCTGATTGATTGATACACACAAACTGGAACGCCCGCGCTCGTCGCGGGCGTTTTGTTTTTCGCCCCGCTACTTCTCCAGCGTCGCCACGACCTCGACGTGCGATGTCCACAGGAACTGGTCGATCGGGGTCACACCGGTGATGCGATAGCCACCCTCGACGAGCAGGGCGAGATCCCGGGCGAGCGTCACCGGATTGCAGCTGACGGCGGCGATTTTCTTGACCGTCGAGCGCGCCAGTTCCTTGCACTGAAACTCGGCGCCGGCGCGCGGCGGATCGAAGACCACGGCGTCGTAGACCTTCAGCTCGGATGTCATCAGCGGCCGGCGGAAGAGGTCTCGCCTTTCGACGCTGACCGGCTTCAGACCCTGCGTGTTGCGAGCAGCGTGATCGAGCGCCGCCAGCGGCTTGTCCTCGCTCTCGACCGCATGAACCCGGCCGACGCGGGCAAGGCGAAGCGAGAAGGTGCCGGCGCCTGCGAAAAGATCGGCGATGCGTTTCGCCTTGCCGACATGCGCCAGAACCAATTCCGCCATTGCGTCTTCCGCCTGCTTGGTCGCCTGCGTGAAGCTGCCGGGCGGCRGAACGACATTGACGCCGCCGAAATCGACGATCGGCTTCGATGGTTCGACGAGGATTTCGTCGTTGAGCGAGACGCGGGCGATGCCGCGAAGGGAAAGCACCGTCTCGATCGCCTTGCGGCGCTGCTGATCCGAGAGTTTCTTGATGCCGTCGACCGCGAGATCAAGACCCGACAGGGTCTCCAACACGGTGATGCGTAACGCTTCGGCGCTATTGGCAAGTGCTGCACCAATCGCCTTGATCGCCGGCAGCCTGGCCATGATGCCCGCTGACGAGATGGGACATCCCTCGATGGCGACGATGTGGTGGCTTTCGGCCTGATTGAAGCCGATAAGCATGTCCTTCTCGGTCCGCCGTGCGGCGAAGACGACACGCCGCCGTTCGCCGGGATGAGCGACGACGAGGTCGGCAACGTCAGCCGTCAGTCCCTTCGATTTCAGCGCGTCGACGACAAGCTGACGCTTGAAGCTGCGATAGGCAGGATCGTTCATGTGCTGGAGGCTGCAGCCGCCGCAGGTGCCGTTCACTCCGTCCGGTCCGAAATGCCGGCAAGGAGGAGCCTGGCGATCGGCCGATGGATCGGAGATCGACATCACCGTGCCGTGGTTCTTGACGCGCGCGATGGCGACGGTTTCGCCGGGCAGGGTGAAGGGTACATAGACCGGCCCGCCATCCGCGTGCACGATGCCATCGCCCTGGGCGCCCAGCTTTTCGATCGTAACAGTTTGCGTGCTCACGGTTTTGTCCCTGCGAGTAGAAATTCCTGATTACCGTCGCCGCCGGCAATGGGTGAGGGGATGAGGCCAAGGCTCTTCCAGCCCATATCCTCGACGAACCAGCGCTCGAGTTCGGCCGCGACATCGGGCGCCGATGACGGGTCCTTGAGAAGCCCCCCCTTGCCGATCGCCTCGCGCCCGGCCTCGAACTGCGGCTTGACGAGGAGAGCCGCGCAAGCCCCAGCTTCCGCGATCTCAAGAGCAGGGGCAAGCGCCAGCTTCAGCGAGATGAAGGAGACGTCCGACACGATAAAGGTGAGCGGATGGCCGATATTCTCCGCCGTCAGGTTGCGGGCGTTGAGGCCTTCGATGTTCGTCACGCGGGGATCACTCGAGATGCGCGGATGCATCTGGCCATGGCCGACGTCGATCGCGGTGACATGGGTTGCCCCTTGGGCCAGCAGCACTTCGGTGAAGCCACCGGTTGATGCGCCGACATCGAGACAGTGATGTCCTGACGGGTCGAGCTTGAAGTGATCGAGCGCTGCGGCGAGCTTCAGCGCCGCACGGGACACATAGTCCTGCGCCGGATCGTCGATTTCGATTGGGGCATCCTCGCCAAACAGCGCACCTGCTTTCGTCACGATCTTGCCTCCGACCTTCACGGTGCCGCGTTGCACCGCATCCCGCGCTCGGGAACGGCTGGCGAAAAGACCAAGGCTGACGAGCAACTGGTCGAGGCGTTGTGTGTTTTGATCGGACATCGGCTGTCCATGACCGGCAAAGCCGTTAGTTGCAAGCCTTTTGTTGGAGAGGCGTCGCTGGCAGCCGGATGGCAGCGGTTCATCGACACTTCCGTCGGCCTTTCGCCAAACAAAAAAGACGGCCCCGTCTCCAGGGCCGTCTTCATCTAACGCGATGAGATTGAACTATCCGGCAGCGCCGACGCCAAATGCGGCGGGCCGGCCAAGCGCCTTGAACACGGTCGAAACGATGCCCGCGCGATCGAGGCCGGCATGGGCGTTCATCACTTCCGGCTTTGCCTGTTCCACCCAGATATCGGGCATGACAAGCGAGCGGATCTTCAGGCCATTGTCGAGCAGGCCGTCCATGGCCAGGAACTGCATGACTTGGCTGCCGAAGCCGCCGACCGCTCCCTCTTCGACGGTGATCAGGATTTCGTGGTGGCGTGCCAACTGGCGGATCAGATCATGATCCAGCGGCTTGGCGAATCGCGCATCGGCAACCGTCGTCGAAAGCCCGGCTGCGTCAAGGTCCTCGGCAGCAAGCAGACAGTCAGCGAGGCGGGTACCGAACGAGAGCAGCGCCACTTTCGCGCCTTCCTTGACGACGCGGCCCTTGCCGATCTGCAGGATTTCACCACGGACGGGCATTTCTATGCCGACGCCTTCGCCGCGCGGATATCGGAAGGAGATGGGACCGGCATCATAGGCTGCCGCCGTTCGCACCATATGCTTCAGCTCAGCCTCATCGGCGGCCGCCATCACCACGAAGCCGGGAAGGGTGGCGAGGAACGTCGTATCGAACGAGCCTGCATGCGTCGGGCCGTCGGCGCCGACGAAACCGGCGCGATCGATCGGGAAGCGAACCGGAAGGCCCTGGATCGCGACGTCGTGCACCACCTGGTCATAGGCGCGCTGCAGGAACGTCGAGTAAAGCGCGGCAAACGGCTTGAAGCCCTCGGCGGCTAGACCGGCGGCAAATGTCACCGCATGCTGCTCGGCAATCCCGACATCGAAACACCGCGACGGGAAGATGCTTGCGAGCTTGTCGAGGCCAGTCCCGTTCGGCATGGCGGCGGTAATGCCGACGATCTTGTCGTCGTGCTCCGCTTCCTGCACCAGCGCTTCGGCGAATACGCTCGTGTAGCTCGGCGCATTCGGCTTCACCTTCGCCTGCGCGCCGGTGATGACGTCGAACTTGTTGACGCCGTGATACTTGTCGGCTGCCGCCTCGGCGGGCGCGTAGCCCTTGCCCTTCTGCGTCACCACATGGATCAGCACGGGGCCGTTGGCATTGTCGCGCACATTGCGCAACACCGGCAGCAGGTGCTCGAACGAGTGACCGTCGATCGGCCCGATATGATAGAAACCCATCTCCTCGAACATTGTCCCCCCGGTCACATAGCCCCGGGCATGCTCCACGGCGCGAGTGATAGCGCGGTCGACACCCTTGCCGAGATAGGCCGTCAGCTTCTTGCCGAAATCGCGGAAGCCCATGTAGGTGCGGCCGGAAGCAAGGCGCGCGAGATAGGCGCTCATCGCGCCGGTCGGCGGCGCAATAGACATGTCATTGTCGTTGAGGATGACGATCAGGCGGGCGTCGAGCGCGCCAGCATTGTTCAATGCTTCGTAGGCCATGCCGGCCGACAACGCGCCGTCGCCGATCACGGCAATCACCCGGCGGTCTGTCTTGTCGAGGTCGGAGGCAACCGCCATGCCGAGGCCGGCGGAGATGGACGTGGAGGAGTGAGCAGCACCGAAGGGATCGTATTCGCTTTCCGCGCGGCGCGTGAAACCGGAGAGGCCGCCTTCTTGGCGCAACGTCCGGATACGGTCACGGCGACCGGTGAGGATCTTGTGCGGATAGCACTGGTGCCCGACGTCGAAGATCAGCCGATCTTCAGGCGTGTTGAAGACGCTGTGGATCGCAATCGTCAGTTCCACCACGCCGAGTCCTGCACCGAGATGACCGCCGGTGCGCGACACCGCATCGATCATTTCATCGCGAACCTCGCGCGCAAGCTGCGGCAGGTCGCGATCGTCAAGCTTTCGGAGGTCGGCTGGATAGGGAACCTTATCCAGCAGCGGCGTCTTCGGCGATTGTGTCACGGGCGGGCGCTCTTTCTTGTCTTTCTTGGGCAGGATGCCTTTAAGCCATAAATTGCGGTGAAAAAAGTCGATTTCAAGAATGGCCGAAACTCCTTTCTAAAGGAGATCAGCCTTCCGGCAAAGGTATGAATTCTTCTTCGTCCCCCGGTACGATGTCGAACTTGCCGGTCCGCCACTCTTCCTTGGCCTTTTCGATGCGCTCTTTCGAGGAGGAAACGAAGTTCCACCAGATGTACCGCTTCGAGTTCAGCGCCGCTCCGCCGAACAGCATCAGGTGACAGCCCTCTCTGCCAGCTTCGAGAGTGATCGCATCGCCGGGGCGGAAGACGAGCAGCTGATCGGCTGCAAACCTATCGCCCGATATCACGACTTCGCCTGACAGTACGTATGCCGCCCGCTCCTCGTGTCCCGCCGCGAAGGGAAACTTCACACCCGGTTCAAGGCTGATATCGGCATAGAGCGTGTCGGAAAACACCTTCACCGGTGAAGACATCCCCTCGAACGATCCGATGACGACACGCCCGCGCACGCCGCGTTCGTCGATCACAGGCATGTCGCTCTTTTCGGTATGCGCAAAGGAGGGATCGATCTCCTCCTTGTCATCCGGCAGTGCGAGCCAGGTCTGCAGGCCCGACATCAGCAGCGGATGGCCGCGCAAATTATCGGGCGTGCGCTCCGAATGGACGATGCCGCGCCCTGCCGTCATCAGGTTGATGTCGCCGGGGCGAATGACCTTCTCGGTGCCGAGGCTGTCCCGATGCCGGATCTCGCCGTCGAAGAGATAGGTCACCGTCGAAAGCCCGATATGCGGATGCGGCCGCACGTCCAGCGCCTCGTTCGGCTTCAGGATCGCCGGCCCCATGCGGTCGAAGAAGATGAACGGCCCGACCAGTCGCCGCTGCCGCGTCGGCAGTGCTCGCCGCACCTCGAAGCCGCCAATATCGCTGGTGCGGGGGATTATGAGGTTCTCGATCGCATCGCAGGCGAAAGCATCGCCGGGCAGGGGATCTTTACCGGGGAAAAAGGACATCAAAGCGTCTCCGATGAGGTTGTGCCTAGACTAGACCGATTACCGATGGCGGACTAGGAAAACTTGATCGCCAGGAGGCGACGCTCTGTTCATCACGACGACGATTTCGGAAAAGCTCTTGCTTATGCCCCGTCCAGCGGCTCGACGCCCTGCGGCTTGCCAGATCGGTCAAGGCGGATCTTTTCGATGCGGTTTTCGGCGGCCGAAAGCAGCGTTTCGCAGTGCTTCTTCAGCGCTTCGCCGCGCTCGTAGATCTCGATGGATTCGTCCAGCGCCACGTCGCCGCGTTCCAGCCGGGCCACGATGCTTTCGAGCTCGGCAACCGCCTTCTCGAAGGAAAGACCGGAAACTTCCGGCTTGGCGCTGTCAGTCATACTCAACCCTTCATCATTCTAAGAATATGCAGGCCAGCCGACTCGGCGAGGCCTTCGAGATCATAGCCGCCTTCCAGCAGGCTGACGACCCGGTTTGCGGCACTTTTGTCGGCGACCTCAAGCAACCGCCCGGTTGCCCAGTCGAAATCCTCGCCGACGAGATTGATCTGCGCCAAGGGATCGCGGTGATGCGCATCGAAGCCGGCGGAGATGATGATCAGGTCCGGGCGAAAATCAACGAGCGCAGGCAACACCCGTGATTTGAAAGCTTCGCGGAAGTGATCGCTACCGACATTCGGAGACAGCGGCGCGTTGACGATGGTACCGTGCTTGCCGCTTTCCTCCTTCGCGCCGGTGCCGGGGTAAAGCGGCATCTGGTGCGTCGAGCAGAAGAGCACGGAGGGATCGTCCCAGAAGATGTCCTGCGTGCCGTTGCCGTGATGCACGTCCCAGTCGACGATCGCCACACGCTCCGCACCGTGCGCTTTCTGGGCATGGCGGGCGGCGATCGCGGCATTGTTGAAGAAGCAGAAGCCCATTGCCGTTGATTTTTCGGCATGATGGCCCGGCGGGCGGGCCGCAACGAAGACGTTATCGGCCTTGCCGGTAAACACATCATCGACCGCGGCCATCGCGCCGCCGATCCCCGTCAGTGCCGCTTCGAAGCTCTTTCGGCTGGCGTAAGTATCGGCCTCGAGCTGATTGATCTCGCCATCCTCTTCGGGCACCTGGCGCAGCACTGACAGCAGGTGCTCTTCGGGATGGGCGAGCAGAACGGCTTCTTCGGCGGCCTGCGGTGCGCGCTTGCGGTCAAGACCTGCGAAGTTCGGATGTTCCAGCGCCACGTTGATCGCCCGCAGACGGTCGGACCGTTCGGGATGGCCGGCGGGCGTGACGTGTTCCAGGAAGATCGGGTGCTCGTAAAGGCGGGTGCTCATGGTGTCACTCTATCTTTCCGTCCCGTCATGATCCACAGCAGATGGGGCTCGGCGTGGCAATTTCAACAAGCGCGCGCCTTGGTCATGGGGCCAGTCCTGCGTTTACTTCGTCCGGCCCCGCGGCTAGTCTTTGGGGAGGGGAGAATTGGCAGAAAGATCAATGAACGAGGTCACGCGTACCGTTGAGATGAATGTGCCGTTCCGCGACGTCGACATGAACGGCCAGGTTTTCTTGGGCTCCTACATTTCCTATGCCGAGTCGGTGCTGGCGACCTTCTGGTCGTCGAGGCCGCAACTGGCGAATGAGCCGCTTTATATCGCCAGCAAGGTGACCTGTATCCTCCATCGGCCGTTGCATTACGATGAGCGGGTCGTGTTCACGGCGTCGGTCGACAAGATCGGCATGCGTTCGGTCGGCTTCATCATTTCGGCCGATATCGGCGACGAGCGCTCCGCCGAGGTCGAAATTATCTGGCAGGCGCGCTCGCGCGACGATCGTTCGCCAGTCCCGCTTCCCGAAGACACGCGTGACTGGCTTTATGGTTTCGTCGATTAGCTGCGCACCGGCAGGAGGGGATAGCCGACCATGACCGCGCGGCCGACAAGTGCCGCAACGAAGGCCTTGACGACGTCGCCGGGGATAAATGCCATTGAGCCGAGGAACGCCTTGGAGAGGCCAAGCTGGGCGGCGAACGCCAGATAGACGATGCCGCAGGCGTAGAGAACCACGATGCCGCCGATCATCGCGGCGAAGAAGAAGCCGACCGTCTGCACCAACGCCGACTGTTCGGATTTGACCAGCCGTTCGCTGAGATAACCGGTGACGAAGGCTGCCAGCACCCAGCCGATCAGAAAGCCGGTGGTCGGTGCGGCAAAGGCAGCAAGTCCGCCACGACCGCCGGAAAGCACAGGAAGGCCGATCGCGACAAGCACGAGAACGATCAGGACCGCGATCGTGCCGCGGCGCGCGCCGAGCACGACACCCGCCATCATGACGCCGAGCGACTGCGCCGTAATCGGCACCGGTATGAAGCCGAGCGTGATCGGCGGCAGAATGCCGAGCGCGACGATGATGGCCGCAAAGAGGGCGGAGAGAACGAGGTCGCGAGTGCTCATGCAGGGCTCCTGTTAGCGAGTTCTCAATTGACATGCCGCCGAACGCCGCGCGCGTCAATTGCCGCAGCAATGTGATCCGCATCCCTCAGCGTCAGAATGATCAATGGCACGAGCACGGTTGTCGGCCGCACCTTGATACCGCGCGCCGCGTGCGCCTCGCGGATGGCACGATAACGATCGAGAATCTCGGGAACGAAGCGGACGACGAGCCCGACAGCCAGCCCGACATCGTCGGCCCGAAGAAGTCCGAGCCACTCCAGTGGCCTGGCCAGCAGGGTAATTTCGTCGATGAATTGCGCAATAGCAGTTGTTGCAGTCACGGCAGCGGCAAACAGCATCAATGCCGTGAGACGGAGCAGGGCGACGACGGCGATATGCCAGGGATTGAAGGCCAGGCTGAACAACGCCACGATGAGGATCGTCAGGAAGACCGGCTTCAGTCGCGCAAGCGCGGATCGCGCCGGAAGGCCGATGCTGAAGTAGATCCCGGCCGTCGCGAGCACTCCAAGGGCAAGCAACAGGAGGTTCGCCGTAAGGAAGAGCATGACGCCGAGGGCCGCAAGAACAAGCAGCTTGGCGCGGGCCGAAACCCGATGCATGGCGCTGTTGCCTTCGACGAAAAGCGACTTCATCGGCTTGCGATCTCCCTGTAGCGGCGGATCGCCTCTCCGGCCGGCGCGTCGGAGACGAGAACGCCCTCATGGAAAACCAGTACGCGCTCGTAATCCGCGACCAATTCCAGATCGTGGCTGATGACGATCGCGCTCTCCGGAAGGCTTTCCACCAGCCTTTGCACGAGGCTGCGGTTCCTGAGGTCCAGCTGATTGGTCGGCTCGTCCAGGATGAGAATATCGGGCCCGGTTGCGAGCACGGAGCAAAGGGCGGCAAGTTGCAGCTCTCCGCCCGAGAGCTCGTGCGCCCGGCGGTCGGCAAGATGGGCCGCGCTGAAACGCTGCAGGACCGCCTCCACCTTCGCCGCAATTTCCGCCGGCTTGTAGCCGCGGCTCTTCAGACCGAAGGCGATGTCGTCGCGCACGACCGGCAGGATGATCTGGTTTTGCGGCGACTGGAAGATGAAACCGACATCGGTGAGAACGGCCTTGGCGTCGGCCGTGTCGCGACCGTTGACGATCACCCGCCCGACGCTCGGTTTGGTCAGGCCGTTGATGAGGCGCGCAAAGGTCGTCTTGCCCGAGCCGTTGAGGCCGATGATGCCGATGCGCTTTTCTGTGAGCTGCAGCGTCACCGGCGCCAGCGCGACGCGCGCACCATAGCTGACCCCTGCGCCTTCGAAACGGATATCCACCTGGTCCCTCGTGAATTGAGAGGCCGTTCTATAACGAATTTCGCAGTTTGAAAGCGCAAAATCTCGCAATGAATACCGGCTGTTCCTACCTGATGATCGTCCTAACTTATCGGGTGGCTAGGAACATTTTCCGTTCTATGATGCGCACATGACGAATCTCATTTCTAATTCCGATGCCCGCCGCATATTCCTCGCCAAACAGGGGCTGAGCGCGCCACCGAACAAGGCGCTGACGAAGGCCGGCCTGCTGGAGCTCATCCACGAGCTCGGCTTCGTGCAGGTGGATAGCATCCAGACGGTGGAGCGAGCCCACCACCAGATCCTGTTTTCCCGCAACCAGACTTACAAACGCGAGCATCTGACGGCGCTACTGGAGAAGGACGGCTCGCTCTTCGAGCACTGGACGCACGACGCCTCGATCCTGCCGAGCGCCTTCTTCCGGTACTGGAAACACAAGTTCCGCCACGAGGAAGAGGTAATCGGCGAGCGCTGGCGAAAATGGCAGGGGGAGGGGTTCGAACACGCCTTCGACGAGACATTTGAGCGCGTCACTCGTGACGGCGCCATCATGGCGCGCGAGATCAAGGCGGACGGGCATGTTTCCGGCGGCTGGTGGAATTGGCATCCCAACAAGACGGCGCTGGAATATTTCTGGCGCACCGGCAAGTTCGCCATCGCCGGACGCTCGAACTTCCAGAAAATCTATGATCTCGTCGAACGCGTCATTCCGCCTGAGTTTCACGAGCCGGAAGTCACCTACGAGGAGTTTGTCGACTGGGCCTGCCGCAGCGCGCTGACCCGACTGGGCTTTGCCACGCATGGCGAAATCGCCGCCTTCTGGGATCTGTTGTCGCCCGATGAAGCGAAAGCCTGGGTCAACGCGCATCGCGACGAGTTGATCGAAGTCCTGATCGAGCCGGCGCTTGGCGGAAAGCCGCGCCCCTCCTGGGCCGTCCCCGACCTGCTTACGAGCATGCAGGACTATCCCGGCGCACCGCCGCGCGTGCGCGTGCTCAGCCCCTTCGATCCGATGATCCGCGACCGCAATCGCACCGAACGGCTCTTCGGTTTCTTCTATCGCATCGAGGTTTTCGTGCCCGAGCCGAAGCGGGAATACGGATACTATGTCTTCCCGCTGCTTGAAGGCGACAAGCTGATCGGCCGCATCGACATGAAGGCCGATCGCAAAGGCGGGAGCCTCGACGTCAAGCGTCTGTGGCTGGAACCGGGCGTACGCCCGTCGGCCGGGCGGATCGAAAAGCTTCTCGCCGAACTTGACCGACTGGCCAAATTCACCGGCGTTGAACAGGTCGTCCTAATGGATGGTTGGCAAGGCTGAGCGGCGCTCGTCGATAGTCGATATTTTAGGAAATTGCGTTGTAATTACAAAGAATTAATGTTGATGCGCGCTTTACCATGCTTGTCTTGAACTCTTTAAGAGCCGCCTGCGTAGGATGGCTGCATGAAAACACGAGCCATCAAATTCGCCGCACTGGCGGCACTGAACAGCCTTCGCCGTGAAGTGAGGGCCTTGCTGCGCAAGCGGCGCGATGCGCGCGCCGCCACGATCGTCACACGGGCCGGACGGCAGGCGAAGATGGAGCCGTTGGCAGTGAAGTCAACGCTGATCGATGCGGTCTATTTCAGCCAGGAGGATGGCCGGCTTCGCGTCTGCCTGAGCAACGGCGAAGAGCGGCAGTTCGAGGGCGTGGCGGAAACCGAGGTGATCGCCATGGTCACCGCCCAATCGCCGGGAAAATATTATATCGAGAACGTCAGCGGCCGCTTCAAGCGCATCGCCGCCTGAGCGTGAAGCAGGCGGCCGCCTCTATCGCATCGAGGTTTTCGTGCCGAGCCGAAGCGGGCATGCGGCTATTATGTCTTCCCGCTGCTTGAAGGCGACAAGCGAATCGGCCGCATCGACATGAAGGCCGATCACAAAGGAGGAAGCCTCGACGTCAAGCGTCTATGACTGGAGCCGGGCGTGCGCCCCACGACTGGTCGCCTGGACCGGCTCGACGCCGAGTTGCAACGCCTTGCGCGCTTCTCCGGCGTCGAGAAAGTCGCCTATCTCGACAGATGGCGGGCTTAGTAGATCTCGGTCTTCGAAATCTTGATGCCGAAGCCTTCTAGACCGACATAGTGCCGCTCGCGGCTCGTCAGGAGCCGGATCGACGATACGCCGAGGTCCTTGAGGATCTGTGCGCCGAGACCGATTTCCAGCCATTCGCTGTCACGGACCTGCGCCTCGACATGGGCTTCCCGCCCCTGACTGCGGGCCTTGCGACCACTGTCCGAATGACCGACGCCGACGGAGCCTTCCCGCAGGTAGACGATGATCCCGCGACCTTCCTCCGCAATCTTCTTCATGTAGTGGTCGACGGGACGGCGCTTGCCGAAAAGGTCCTCGGCGACATTCTCAGGGTGCAGGCGCACCGGAATGTCGATGCCGTCGCGGATGTCGCCGAAAACGACGGCGAGGTGCTGCATCGTATCCCAAGGCAGCGAATAGGTATGCGCCTTGGCCTTGCCGAAGGGTGTTTCGATGTCGAAGCTCTGGCCGAGTTCGATCAGCGTTTCCTTGCGCTGGCGGTAAGCAATGAGGTCGGCAACCGACACCAGCTTGAGGCCGTGCGTTTCAGCAAATTCGACGACCTGCTGCCCACGCGTGACGGTCCCGTCATCGTTGACGAGTTCGCAGATCACGCCGATCGGGGGAAGACCGGCGAGCTTGCAGAGATCGACGGCGGCTTCCGTATGGCCGGAGCGCATGAGCACGCCGCCTTCGCGGGCGACGAGCGGGAAGATGTGGCCAGGACGCACGAAATCAGCGGCGCCGACATTGGGATTGGCGAGGTTGCGAACGGTCAGCGTCCGGTCATCTGCGGAAATGCCTGTCGTCGTGCCGTGCTTGAAATCGACCGAGACGGTGAAAGCCGTCGTGTGGGCAGAGTCGTTTTCGGCAACCATCGCATTCAGGTTGAGCCGGCGGGCTTCCTCCTTCGGCATCGGTGTGCAGACGATGCCGGACGTGTGACGGACGATGAACGCCATCTTCTCCGCCGTACAGTGAACGGCCGCGACGATCAGGTCGCCTTCGTTCTCGCGGTCGTTGTCATCCATCACCACGACGATTTCGCCGGCCTCGAAGGCCCGGATCGCATCGACGACGCGCTTCTGATCGTAAGGCATGTCTGTATTTCCTATTTCAGTCGGCCGGTCTGGCCGCGGTCACGGAGGTAATGGTCGGCGATGGCGCAGGCGACCATCGCCTCGCCGATCGGCACGGCGCGGATGCCGACGCACGGATCATGCCGTCCCTTGGTGCGGATATTAACATTGTTGCCGTCGGCATCGATCGACTGGCGCTCGGTCAGGATCGACGAGGTTGGTTTGATGGCGAAGCGCGCGATAACCGGCTGGCCGGTCGAGATGCCGCCTAAGATGCCGCCGGCCTTGTTCGACAGGAACAATGGCTTGCCGTCATTGCCCATGCGCATTTCGTCGGCGTTTTCCTCGCCGGTGATCTCGGCTGCTTCGAAGCCGTTGCCGATCTCGACGCCCTTGACGGCATTGATCGACATCAGCAGCGAGGCGATGTCCTGGTCGAGCTTGCCGTAGATCGGTGCGCCAAGCCCTGCCGGCACGCCTTCGGCGACGACCTCAACAACCGCGCCGATCGAGGAGCCATTCTTGCGGATGCCGTCGAGGTATTCCTCCCAGACCGGAACGATCGCGGCATCAGGTGCAAAGAACGGATTCTGGTCGACTTGATCCCAATCCCAGTTCTTGCGGTTGATCTTGTGCTTGCCGATCTGCACCAAGGCCCCGCGCACCTTGACCTCAGGCACAACAAGACGGGCGATCCCGCCAGCCGCGACGCGTGCCGCTGTTTCGCGGGCCGAGGAACGGCCACCGCCGCGGTAGTCGCGGATGCCGTATTTCACATCGTAGGTGTAGTCGGCATGGCCGGGCCGATATTGCCGTGCGATCTCGCCGTAATCCTTCGAGCGCTGGTCGGTGTTCTCGATCAGCATCGAGATCGGCGTGCCGGTCGAGATCATCGTCTCGCCATCGGCGTCCAGCATCACGCCCGACAGGACCTTGACCAGATCGGCCTCGCGACGCTGCGTCACAAAGCGCGACTGGCCGGGCTTTCGCTTGTCGAGCCAAACCTGAATATCCTCGAGCTTGAAGCGCAAGCCCGGAGGGCAGCCGTCGACGACGCAGCCAAGCGCCGGCCCGTGGCTCTCACCCCAGGTGGTTACGCGGAAGAGATGACCGAATGTATTGTGCGACATGTGTACCGACCGGATCACGCCAACCAGTCGTCACCGGCGGCGTCCTTCATCTGAAAATGCGCGACACTCATAGGCCAAAAAAACGCGGCGGCAAAAGCCTTTCTTTGCTCGAAACGGCCAGCGAAAGGAAATGGTGTTTCTGTGGATTGTAAACGATGGCCTCAGGAGGCGACGCGCCAGGAGCTTTCGATCGCCATCTCCATGAAATCCTCGAAGGACAGCGGGCGGGAGAAGGCGTAGCCCTGCAGGAGGTCGCAACCGAGTTCATCGAGGAGGGTGGCGTGCGCTGCCGTTTCGACACCTTCCGCTACCGTTTCGACGCCGAGCGAGCGGGCGATGTCGATGATCGAGCTGACCAGCGCGCGCTCCTGCGGCGAATTCATGATCGGCTGGACCAGCTGCCGGTCGATCTTCAGCCGCTTCGGCTTCAGCTTGAGGAGGCTGACGATCGACGTATGACCCGTTCCGAAATCGTCGATCTCGATATCGATCCCGAGCGCCTTGATCCGCTCGAGGTTATGGGCGGCCACATCCTCGCTTTCGTCGAGGAAGATCGACTCGACCAGTTCAAAGGAGAGTTCGCCGGGGCGGATCTGCAGGCCGCTCAGCGATTCTGCGAGCATTTCGTCATGCAGCCGTCGCGCCGAAACGTTGACCGAAATCTTCGGAATGGTCACACCCCGTGCCGCCCACCGCATCTTGTCCTTCAGCGCGGTGTCGAGCACGATACGGTCGAGCGTCTGGACAACGTTGATCTCGTCGGCGATCTTCAGGAACTTGTCCGGCGTCAACAGCCCGCGAGACGGATGCTGCCAGCGAACCAGGGCTTCGACGCCGGTGAGCTGCATGGTACGCGCGGAAAACTGCGGCTGGTACCAGGCTGTGAACTCGCCGTTCTCGATGCCGGCAAGGATCTCGTCGGCCAGGCGCTTGTTGTTGATGATGTCGGCCTGGAGATTGTGATTGAAGAACTCGTAGCGGTTCCGGCCCTGGCTCTTGGCGCGGTAAAGGGCGATGTCGGCGTTGATCAGCACCTTGCGCGCATCGACGTGCACGCCATTGGCGAGCGCGATGCCGATGGAAACGCCGCAGCGGCAGGCAAAGCCCTCGAAGTCGATCGGCTGGCGCATCTGCTCGATGATCCGGCCTGCAAGGGCAGACATATCCGTATCGCTGGCGTTGTGCGCCAGGATCACGAACTCATCGCCGCCGATGCGCGCCACGAGGTCGTCTTGGCGCAGGTTCCTCGACAGTACCCGCGATGCATGGATCAGCATTGCGTCGCCTGCGGCATGGCCAAGCGTGTCGTTGATCTCCTTGAACCTGTCGAGGTCGATGTGGAGGATGGCGAATTTCTGCCGCTCGCTCCGCCCGTCGAGGGTCAGCCTTTCAAGCGCGATATCAAGCTTGCGGCGGTTGGCAAGCGCCGTCAGCGGGTCGTGCAGCGAATTGTGCTCGATGCGGTTCTTGGCGATCTCGAGTTCGATGTTCTTGGCGATCGCCTCGTCCTTGGCGGCCTTGAGCTGCACCGTCATCAGCGCATCCTCGGTGATGTCGAAGGCAACGCCGATAATCTTCAGTTTGCCGCCTGAGGTCTTATGCACCTTGCCAGTGGAGCGGACGTAACGTATCACGCCGTCCTCGACGGGAACCCGACAGATCAGGGTATGAGTGTCACCAAGGTGCTTGAAATGACGCGCGCTTTCCCGAGCCAGTGCCTGGTCCTCCGGCAGAATGCAGGAAAGCCAGACCGGTTCGGTCATGAAGCCGATCCTTGGCTTCAGTCCATAGAGCTCGTGCATCCGGTCGTCCCAGATCGAGCCTTCATCACCGAGCGTCGCCTCCCATATCCCGCACTGATAGGTGTCGAGGGCCAGGTCCAGCTTACCTGAGAGTTCGGCGAGTTCAGCCTCGCGCCGCGACAGTTCGTCCAGCGCCATCTCCAGTTCGGCATTCTTGACGTCGCTGACATCTTTTGCCTTACGCAGGGTTTCGGCCGCTTCCGCGTCGGTGGTGACGTCCCAGACGATCCCGACGGTTTTGTCGTCGCCGGCCGCGTCCGTGTAGAAGGAGCCGATCGACCGCAGGTGACGGACGCTGCCGTCCTCGGCGATGACGCGGTATTGTGTCTCGTAGGCTGAACCGGCGACGTGGTAGTTGAAGAAATGGACCTCCGCGAGGTGCCGGTCTTCGGCAACGATCGCGGCAAGCCAGTCTTCCAGCGAGTGACTGCCATCTTCTGCCGGCTTCCCGTGGAGCGCTGCGGCCCGGGCATCCCAGAAGAGCGTTTCGCCGTGGTCATGCAGCTCCCATATGCCGATGTTCGACGACTCCAATGCCAGATTGAGGCGCTGCGACAGCTTGAGCAGCGTAGCTTCGCGCACCTTGAGTTGGACGATGTTGCGGTTTCGCTCGCCGAGCAGCAAGGTCGCGAAGAAGACTGGGACGATGGTGATGCAGCCTGCGGCAGCGATAATCACCCGAAGCGTCGACTGGTTTTCCGGAATCGCGTTCCAACCGGTCTTCGGAGCCGCGGCAATTTCCCAGCGCCCGCCGGCAAAGGCGATCTTTCGCGTCATCGGCCGCTTGTCACGCAAATCCGGTGAGCCGAAAAAGGGTAGGGCCGAGTCCGCAAGAGCGAGGTCGCGAACCGCAATCGAGAGATGGTCGAGGTGCGGATATTTCTCCTGATTCTCACTGTTGTGCGCGGGCTTCAATCCGGTGTTCTGATAGAACATGATCGCGTCGATCATAACCTCGACTGCGCCCCAGATACGGCGTTGCCCATTTTCCTTCACGAAGACGGGAAAGAAGATTCCGAAAGCTTCCTTGCCGTCGCTGGCGGCGATCGGTCCATAGAAACGCGCCTGCTCGGCGCTGGCGCGCGTCACCGCTTGACGGGCGAGGAGGACCTCGCGGACATCCTTGCCGATGCGACCTTTACCCGCTTGCGAGGGAAAGACATTGCCGACGATAAAGTTCGGTGCGATGGCGACATCCAGGAAGTGGGGATTCTGGATGAGCAGCCAGTTGATCTGCCGCTCCATCTCCTCGGCATTTACGCTGGAATTGACCGCAACCATGTTGGCCAAGTCGCGTACGACGGTAATGTCCATGTTGGTCTGCGCGCTGATGCGCGCACGAATCAGACTCACCTCGTTTTCCGTCCGTATCGTCAGTTCGCGCAGATGAGCGGCAGTATTGGCGCGGTCGAGCCCAAAGCCGACGATGACGACGACAATAGCAACGAGGCCGGAGACTAGGAGGGCAAGGCGTGTATTCCTGAAGACGCGCCGCAACGTGTTGCTGTCTTTGTGGCGGAATAGCAAAACCCAGTCTCCCATGTTCGAGGGAGACTTTAGATAGGGGCGGTTAATTTACGATTTCCCGGAAATCCTCTTTGCCAGAAAGGCGGACATACGGGGAAAATAATTAACGAATGCATGCGGTTATTGTTAAAGTACTATTCATCAATTGGACGCGGAAGATCATTCTTCCGGGCAAATTTCGCCATATTCGGGGGGTTATCTGTGCGCAGTTGGGTTATCGAGTCGCGTTTTCGAGGGAAGTCCGCCATGCGCTTCGTAGTAGCTACGCTTTTGGCCACCGCGAGTTTCTTGTCGCCGATCTGCGGATTTGCTGAAAGCGCGGACGTCGAGGCGACGATCAAGAAGGTCGATATGACCAATCTCAGCCTCACTCTGGATGACGGAAAAACCTACCAAGCGCCGGAAGAGTTCAATTTCGAGGGGCTGAAGGCGGGCGTCAAGGTTATCGTCTTTTATACCGAGGTCGACGGCAAGCGCGTCATCAACGATCTCGATGTCGTTCAGTAATCGGAACTAGATCCAGCCGATCGACCCGTTGTCCCGATCAATCTTAAGGATCCGGTCCTGTGGAATCTCGCCCTCTGCCGCTTCGTCCTTCGGTAAGGCCGCAATGGTCCTGAAAAGACTGCGTATGACGCCGCCATGAGTCACGCAAACCGTAGGCTTGTCGACGGAATTCAACCAGGACGCCACGCGCCAGGACATGATTTCGTAGCTCTCCGCGTCGTCTCCTGGCGGAATGAAATCCCATTTGTTGAGATTACGCTCGGTGATGCGGTCCCGGGCCGTTGCCTTCAATTCCTTGATCGTGAAACCTTCCCAAGCGCCGAAGGAAACCTCCACTAGGCGCTCGTCGGTTCGATAATCTTTCGACGGAAGACCCATCGCCTCGCGCATAATCTCCATCGTGGCGCGGGTTCGCGCGAGCGGGCTCGCGACGAAGTCAAAGGGGATTGCCTCGACTTTCAGGATTTCTGCGAGGTCGATACCATTCTGCCACGCCTGCGCTCTGCCGATGGCATTGAGCGGGATGTCCTTCTGCCCTTGCAGGCGGCGTTCGGCGTTCCAGTCTGTCTGGCCGTGTCTGACGACGTAGATAAGCAATGATCGGCTCCGTTTACGGCACGCAACCCCTCAATCGCTGTCGCGAAGAAGGGGTCGCGAGCACGACGCAGCAAAGGAGTGCGATCAGTCCTTTATGACGGAAATGTCCGGTGCGTCTACCGCCTTCATGCCGACGACGTGATAGCCGCTGTCGGCATGGTGGACTTCGCCGGTGACCGAGCGAGAAAGATCCGAAAGCAGATAAAGGCCGACATCGCCGACCTCTTCGATCGTCACCGTCCGACGCAGCGGCGCATTGTATTCGTTCCACTTCAGAATGTAGCGGAAGTCGCCGATGCCGGAAGCTGCAAGCGTCTTGATCGGGCCGGCGGAGACGGCGTTGACGCGAATGTTCTTCGGTCCGAGGTCGACCGCCAAGTACTTCACGCTGGCTTCCAGCGCCGCCTTGGCAACGCCCATGACGTTGTAGTTCGGCATGACCTTCTCGGCGCCGTAATAGGTCAGAGTCAGCATGGAGCCGCCATCCGTCATCAGCCTCTCGGCGCGACGCGCCACCGAGGTGAAGGAATAGACGGAGATCTGCATGGTCTTGGCGAAGTTGTCGGCCGAGGTATCGACATAGCGGCCGGTCAACTCGTCCTTGTCCGAAAAGCCGATCGCGTGAACGATGAAGTCGATCTTGCCCCACAGCTTTTCGACGTGGTCGAAGACGGCATCGATGGTCGACTCGTCGCTGACATCGCAATGTCCGGCAAGAACGCCGTTTACCTCTGCAACCAGGGGCTCGACGCGCTTCTTCAGTGCATCACCCTGGTAGGTAAATGCGATTTCGCCGCCCTGTGCATGAATAGCCTTGGCAATACCCCACGCAATCGAACGATTGTTGGCAACGCCCATGATGACGCCGCGCTTGCCTGACATGAGGCCTGTTGCCTGAGCCATATTTTGCCCCCTAAGAAATTCTGATAGGTCCTGCCTATGGCATAGGCTGCTAATCGGTTCAAGATTAGTAGCAATCATCAACTGTTAGGGATCGTAACAAAGGGTGCGCTTGTCACCTAAATTTCACAGAAACAGCCCGTTCTTCATGCTTCGCATCAGATCGGTGACTTTGTCGTCAGGTTTTTCCCACAACATAATGCGCAGTTCGACGACGAGATCTCCCTTGCCGCCATCTGCGTTCGCAAGTCCCTGACCGGAAATTCGGATCGTCTTGTCGGAGCCAGACCAGGCGGGAACCGTGACGTTGATCGGCCCGCGAGGGCCCTCGATGCGCGCATCGGTTCCGAGCACGGCATTTTCGATCGTCACCGGCAGCACGGTGTACAGGTCGAAGCCACTGACGGTAAATCGCTCATCGGGCGCAATGTGGATATTGATGACCGCATCGCCCCGCTGCATGCCGGTCAGCTTGTGGCCTTGGCCCTTGAGACGTACCTGGTGGCCTTCCGTCGTACCGGCGGCCAGCGCAAATCCGGCCTCCCGGCCTTCGCCGAGATCGACTGTCAGCCAGCTGCCCTTGATGAGATCGTCGATGCTCACGGTCTTCGTTGCGAACTGGTCGGGCACCTTTTCAGGTGCCTGCTGCGTCCCGCTGCCGGTGAAGCGACGCACCAGGGAAGTCAGCAAGCTGAGTGGCTGCATGATCGCAGAGGCCTGAGCGGCCGCCTCCTCGGCAGCCTGCTGCTCAGCCTCGGCCTTGCCGGCCTCCGGCTGTTTGTCTGCGATCGCGGCCTCCGGTTCCGGCCGCCTCGCGGCGCCAGCGCTAAAACCCTGGTCGCGACCACCACCGGCTGCGGCGCGTGCCTGCGTGCCGAAGATACGTTCGATCATTTCTTCTGCCGGTTCGGCAGCACCCGTCTTCTGCTGGTTGGCGGCATCGGCCGCGGCCTTCTGGGCGGCTGCGCGCGCGAGTTCTTCCATCACGCGCTCGGCATTGGCTTGCGCTGCCTTGGCACGCATGGCAGCTTCGCGAGCCGCCTGGCGCTGTTGCATGATCGTGTTCTCATTGGCTTTGGCTTCCGCCATGCGCGCGGCATTGTCGAAGAGGCTCCGCTTCTTCGGATCCTTCAACGTCTCATAGGCGCGGCCAATCTCGGCAAAGCGGGCGCTCGCCGTCGGATCACCCTGATTGTGGTCCGGGTGAACCGCCTTGGCCATGTGGCGCCAGGCTGCCTTGATCTCGTCCTGCCCCGCGTCCCGCTTGACGCCCAAAATCTTATAAGGATCGCGCATGTCCCCAAACCGCCGGTGTTCCGATGCGGTGTGCCTGTCCCTTGCCCTGGCACCCCGAAGCCTCTGACTTGGCGCTCGGCCTCATCCCCAGGGAAGCAGCCGTGCGCACGTCAGGCGGATTGTGAGTAGAAGTTGCTAATCAGTTCTTAGCCCGCGTGGCGGACAACTCGCTTTTGCGCCGAATGGTTAGCCTTTTGCTAAACATCATGAGAGGACGGAACCGCGCGTGTTAAGCACGCAACGCGCGGCACTCAGCTTTCCGGCTGGAAACTCATCAGTTGCCAGTTGCCGCCGCCGACCAGGCAGGTCTTGCCGTAAAATTTCGCGATGCCGACATAGGAGTGCCGCGTCGTGCGGAACTGGCGGCAAACCTGGCCGGAATCCGTGTTCTCGACGATCGTGTCGATGACGCCGGCGCTGCCGGTCGAGGCATTCGCCCAGGGGAGGGGGCGTCCCTCCAACCTTTGGATATCGGCCGAGGTCACGGCGTTGCCGACGGTCATTTCGTCGGAAATCGAGTCGCTCGTCGGCGCTGGCTGTGGCACGGTGCCAGTCGCAACCGACCGATCGACCTTCGAGCTGCTGAAGAGGTCCAATCCGCTGGAGACGCAGGCGGAGAGGGAGAGCACCGCCGTACCGACAACGCAGAGGTCCGCGCTGCGACGCAGCAGACCCTTTGTATGGCGATCTGACTTTGCTATGACTTCCACCCTGCGTCCTGTCCAGTAGCTAAAAGCTGGGCAAACTTCGAATAAACCCGGGGCATTTGAGCTAATATGTCGGCAAATGAGTTAACAAGCGGTGACTTCACCGAGCGAAACGAACCCTTCGATCTTTTCTCGGAGTGGCTGAAAGAGGCAGAAGCTTCCGAGATCAATGACCCGAATGCGGTAGCGCTTGCGACGGTCGACGAGGACGGCCTTCCCAACGTCCGCATGGTACTCCTTAAGGGATTCGATCACGACGGCTTTGTCTTCTACACGAATTTCGAGAGCCAGAAAGGCCAGGAAATTCTCGGACAGAAGAAGGCGGCCATGTGTTTCCACTGGAAAACGCTGCGCCGCCAGGTTCGGTTGCGCGGGCCTGTCGAAGTTGTGACGGACGAAGAAGCAGACGCTTACTTCAAGACGCGCGCCCGCGGCAGCCGGATTGGCGCCTGGGCGTCGAAGCAGTCGCGGCCGCTGGAGAGCCGGTTCGCGCTTGAGAAAGCTGTTGCCGAATACACCGCCCGCTACGCGATCGGCGAGATCCCGCGTCCTGCGCATTGGTCGGGCTTTCGGATCCGGCCGGTGTCGATCGAGTTCTGGAAGGACCAGAAGTTCCGCCTGCATGATCGTATCGAGTTTCGCCGGGCTTCGCCGGAAGGCGATTGGACGAAGGTTCGCATGTATCCGTGAAGCGTTCAGCTCCTGTTTGGCGCAAACCGAAACGGAATACCGGAGGCAAGGCCGGACACGTACCGCACCTTTTGATAGAGACCGTTGATCGAAAGCCTCGGCAGATAGGTCATGTTGTTGAGCGAGCGCTTCGTGACGACACCCGCCTGTGTCGTCACCGCGAGGTCGAAACCGACTTCGCGCGCGATCTGTGCCTGTCTCTGGGTTACGGCCTCGCGCGTGCCATAAGGGTAGGCGAAGGAGCCCGGCCGGTGTCCGGTGATCGCTGCAACGTAGTCGCGGGACACCTCCATCTCGTCGCGAACCTCCTGATCGGAGAGGCGTGAGATCGCCCGGTGGCTGATTGTATGGGCGCCGAGTGAGGCGAGGGGGCTCGCCTCAAGCAGATTGAATTCCGCCGGTGTCATGACGAGATCGTCGACGATTTCGTCCGGATCGATCTCGTGCTTTCGCGCCATCAGGTCGATGGCCGCGACGGCGGCGCGTTCGTCATGTCGATGAAGATGGCTGGCGATGCGCGCGAAAGCGCGGCCCTTTGCTTCGGTCGTCGTGATGTCAAGCATCTCGTGGCCAGTACCGAAATCGAAGCCGAGCCTCTCCTCTCTCCGCAGAAGCGCTGCCAGCGTCTCCCACCAGATCGTATGCGTGCGTTCGGCGAGGCCCTTGGCGACGAATACCGTGAAAGGCGCATCGTACTTTTCGAAGATGGGCAGGGCGTAGACGAGATTGTTGCGGTAGCCGTCATCGAGCGTGAAGGCGACAAAGGGCTGGCTGGACCCGGTTTGCGAAAGCAGCGCTGGAATCTCGTGGAGCGCCACGAAACGATAGCCGTCGCTCTTCAGGCGATCGAGAACGAGATCGAGGAATACCGGCGTGATTTCCAGGTGCGCGTTCGGCGCGAAAGCGGTTTCCTCGCGTGGACGGACATGATGGAGCGTGCAGATGGCCCCAAGTCCGCGCGCGCCGCGCATCACGCCTGCTGCGCGCAGGAGGTTGGCCGTCTCAAGACCGCCTGCAATCGCAATCTGCTTTGCAAGCCCTTTGATACTCGCCGCCATCTCAACTGCTCGCTGGTTTCTGGAGCCGCGAAACTAGCAAGCCTGCGGTTAAGTGTTGCTGAATGAAGATTTTTGAGTGTCCTCTTTACGGGATTTTCACTATGAAAGGTAAAACTTGACAAAAATGGTACCGGTTGCCGCAAAGTCGCGCCATATCGGCGACTGCTGTAGTGGAACGGGACAGATCCGAATGGCGCCGGCTATTCGTTCATTGAGGGGAAATTTCATGAAGAAGCTGTTGGCCGCGATTATGACAGCGACGCTCGTCGTTGCGGCGCCGTTGACCGCGATGGCAGGCAGCGCCTCCCTGATCCTGGATGCCCGAACCGGCAAGGTGCTCAGTGCCGAGAACGCCGATGTGCTGAATCATCCCGCGTCGCTGACGAAGATGATGACCATTTATATGGCCTTCGAGGCGATCAAGCGCGGCAAGATCAGCTGGAACACTCCGCTTGTCATGTCGAGATACGCCGCCTCGCGGCCGCCGACAAAGCTCGGCGTTCGCGCGGGCGATTCCATCACCGTTCAAGAAGCAATCCTCGGCATGATCACCAAGTCGGCCAACGATGCTGCCGCAGCCATGGCCGAGAAGCTCGGCGGTTCCGAAGCCAACTTTGCAGCCATGATGACGCAGAAGGCGCGGCAGCTCGGCATGCGCCGTACGGCCTTCTACAATGCCTCCGGCCTTCCGGATGGTCGGCAGGTCACTACGGCGCGGGACATGTCCACGCTTGCCGTGGCGCTGATGCGGAATTTCCCGAGCGAATACCGCCTGTTCTCGACGGCGAGCTTCACGTTCCGTGGGCGCACGATCCGCGGCCACAACAATCTGATGTACCGCTACCAGGGCATGGACGGCATCAAGACGGGTTATACCAACGCGTCTGGCTTCAATCTGGTCAGCGCTGTCAAGGATGGCGACCGCCGGGTCGTCGGCGTCGTGCTCGGTGGCCGCACTGCCCGCAGCCGCGACGCCAAAATGGCCGGTCTGCTCGACAAGTATCTTGGCCGCTCGGCGGGCGGCAACCTCGTCGCGAGCACCAACTCGCGCCAGACAGTCGAAGTTGCTTCGGCTGCCGCTGATGCCGATCTCCCGATCCCGGGAACTGCGCCGCGCACCAATGATCTCGCGCCGAAGGCGCTCGGCTTTCTGAGCGATACGACTGTACCGTTGGAGCGCCCGTTCGCCGCCGCCGAACCCGCCAATGCCGGCAAGATCGCCGCCAAGTCCGCAGGCGCGCCGTCGGCATCCGGCGACTGGCAGATCCAGATCTCGGCTGCATCGAGCGACGATGCCGCCCGTGCCCTTCTGGCCCAGGCCAAGGCCGAAGGTGGTGCGGCACTGAAGGCCGCATCGCCTTATACCGAGGCTGTCGGCAATGGCGCGAACAAGGTCTATCGCGCTCGCTTTATCGGCTTTCAGAGCCGCGAGGCCGCTACATCTGCCTGCGACGCGCTGAAGCAGCGTTCCTACGACTGCATGCTGTTGCCCGATCACGGCTGATCCATCTCGACTTTCCGACAGAATCAGGGTTCTCCTTTGTAAACAAAAGGAGCGTGCGTCGCGGAACTACGCCGATGCCAACGGCATCGAGCGCGACGCCGACTGGTTTCTGCTGAAGCTTCAGGAGGAAATCGGCGAGCTTACCCAGGCTTGGAACCGTGTCAGCGGGAGAGGGCGCAAAAAGGGCAGGTCGGATGAGGAGCTACGGCTGGACCTTGCCGACGAGGCGGCCGATGTCCTCGGCCACATCCTTCTTTTAGAGCACAGGAACGATCTGGATCTCTCAGCGGCAATCAAGCGCAAATGGCTCTTCCGGCCAGAGCAGCGCTAGGCTGCAGTGATCCTGCGCCGATAGAATTTGCTGTCCACGGCCATCAGTGGGAACGATGGCGGAAGCTCACTTTTCGAAACTTCGGCGAATCCATTCTTCTCGTAGAACCGGTGGGCGGCGAGGAATTTATCCGTGGTCCCAAGGAAAATGTCTTTGATCCCCTGAGCCTCCGCATGGTCAACCAACCCGGCAAGAAGACGGGCTGCGACTCCATGTTCGCGACCGCGCACATCGGCAGCAACAAACATCTTGCGCAGCGCCGTCTGGCTGTTGCCGATGTCCTTCAGCCCGATCGTGCCGACGATCTGGCCATTGCGCACCGCCACCCAGAACTGACCTTTTCCGGATTGATAGAAATCAGGAATGGCGGCGAGATCAGGCTGGTCGTCGGCCGTGATCGCGATGCCGAATTCCTCGCGCTGGATCGGCAGGATCACCGCGAAAACATCATCGATATCGGAGGCAACGAAAGGTCTGATTTCGATTTCGCTCATCGCCGCTGCTCGTTCTAGACTAGGCTTTCGTGCCGCCGACGGTGATCTGATCCATCCTGAGGTGCGGCTGGCCGACACCAACCGGAACCCATTGCCCAGCCTTGCCGCAATTGCCGATCCCGGTGTCGAGCTTCATGTCATTGCCGACCATTGAAACACGCTTCATGGCGTCCGGCCCGTTGCCGATCAGCATTGCGCCCTTGATCGGGGCGCCAATCTTGCCGTTGTCGATCAGGTAGGCCTCCGTGCAGCCGAACACGAACTTGCCCGATGTGATATCCACCTGGCCGCCGCCGAACGAAACCGCGTAAATGCCCTTCTTGACGGAGGAAATGATTTCCTCCGGCGTCTTGTCGCCACCCAGCATGTAGGTGTTGGTCATGCGGGGCATTGGAACGTGGGCATAGCCCTGCCGACGGCCGTTGCCCGTCGGTGTCATGCCCATCAGGCGGGCGTTCTGTCGGTCCTGCATGTACCCGACCAGCTTGCCGTTTTCGATCAGCACGTTGTAGCCGGACGGCGTGCCCTCATCATCGATGGTGATCGAGCCGCGGCGGTTGTCGATCGTACCGTCGTCAACGACTGTGACGCCGGGCGCCGCAACCATCTGGCCGAGGAGACCGGCAAAGGCCGAGGTCTTTTTCCGGTTGAAATCGCCTTCGAGACCGTGGCCTACCGCTTCGTGCAACATGACACCCGGCCAGCCGGAACCAAGCACGACGTCCATGGTGCCGGCGGGCGCCTCGATCGCCTCCAGGTTCACCAGCGCTTGCCGCAAGGCTTCGTCGGCGCCGTATTGCCAGTTGTCCTCGGCGATGAAATCGCCAAAGCCGATGCGGCCGCCGCTGCCGTAGGAACCGCTCTCCTGGCGGTCGCCTTCGCCTGCAATGACCGAGATGTTGATACGCGTCATCGGCCGGATATCGCGAACGCGGTGACCATCGGCGCGCAGAATATCGACAACCTGCCAGCTGGCGGCGATCGATGCGGTCACCTGGCGCACCTTGGCGTCCTTGCCGCGCAGATAGGCGTCGATGTCCTGTAACACCTTGACCTTCTCTTCGAAGGTCGGCGTGCCGATCGGGTTCTCGTCGGAATAGAGCTTCTTGTTGGTCCGTTGGGGAGCCGCCGCATAGCTGCCCGCATGACCGCGGGTGACGGCGCCAACCGCATCGGCGGCGCGCTTCAGGGCCGCGACGGAGAGGTCGCCCGCATGCGCATAGCCGACCGCTTCGCCGGCAACTGCGCGCAGGCCGAAGCCTTGCTCGGTGTTGAAGCTGCCGCCCTTGAGGCGTCCGTTATCGAACATCAGCGATTCCGCCTGGGAATGTTCGATGTAGAGCTCCCCATCATCAGCGCCGGAAAGCGCCTCGGCAACAAGCGAGCGCATCTTCGCTTCGTCGGCATCGAAAAGCGTCAGGAGATCCGTATTCATATCTTTATGCTCCGCTGAAGCAGGAATGCTATCAGCCGATGTAGGTTCGGTGGACGGTTCGAGCAAGCCCCGAAGGCGAGACGATCAGGGGAGGGCGTCGTAGCCTTCAGCGAAACCCTTGAGGTCGACAGGAATGCCGATCCCCTCTTCCGGCGTCTGGAAGACGATGAAGGTGGCGCTCGCGCCGCTGCGGAAGGTCTTCAGCAGCTCGTCCTCGAGAACGACCTCAGCGTAGCAGCCATCGGCGAAGCAACGTACGAAATAGGCGCGGCCGATATCCTTGCCGTCGACGTTAAGGCCGAGGCCGTTCGGCAGCAGGACGCCGAGCGGGGCGAGGACGCGCAGGATTTTTGACTTGCGGTCGGCGGTCTTCAGCACCACGACGGAGAGACCGACCTCAGGCCGATCCTCGGCTATGACGTTCTGCATCAAGGCGCACTGCTCGGTCGAGGCGCCGGCCGGCTTGTCGCAGACGACCGACCATGCGCCGTGGTTCGACTTTACGGTGCCGGGTGCCTGCGGCTGCGTCTGGCCGGGCGTTGCCTGTGTGGCGGGAGCTTGGGGCGCGGGCTGTGCCGGCGCGGGCTGCTGCTGGGCGAAAGCGGGAGCAGTCGCTGCGGCCGCAATGCACGCTGTCAGCACGAACGGCCGTGCGAGGGAACGGAAACCCATGAAAACCTCTGCAATTCGAATCAGTGCCGCTAAATTGGGGCGCGCCACCAAAAATGAAAAGCCCCACTCGCTGAAAAGCCGGGGACTACGGCGGAAATGGGACGTTTATCGGAGAATGTTGGCGTAGTCGCGCGCTGCACAAGCTTTATTTCGTCGGTGATAGCGAAAAGATGGAATGTTTCTTTATGCTTGGATCAAGCTGTTTGAATGCGAAAATGCCGCACGAACAAACGCTTTGGGCGGTTGCGATCAATGACAAACTGTGGTTTGAAGCGCTGAGATGGCAAGGATTCTGTGCGCGATTTTGCACGGACCAGCGCTCGAGGGAGATATTAAGGTGATTAAGAAGGCTTCTGCAGCTCTGACCGCGCTGGTCTGTCTGCTTTTTGCTTCCGGCAGTTATGCCGACCAGCCGCAGCCGTGGCAGGCAACATTGCAGCCGGCAGCCACGCCGATCATGCGAGACATTCATTGGTTTGAGCAATATACCCTGTGGTTTATCGTTCCGATCACGCTTTTCGTGTTGGTCCTTCTTATTGTCGTCTGTCTGAAGTTCCGCTCCGGTGCCAATCCGGTGCCTTCCAAAACGAGCCACAATACGCTGATCGAAGTCGCATGGACCGTGGGACCGGTTCTCGTGCTTCTTTTCCTCGCGGTGCCTTCGTTTAACCTTTTGACCGCCCAGCTGACTTTGCCGGAAAATCCGGATGTCACCATCAAGGCGACGGCCACCCAGTGGCAGTGGAACTATGAATATGAAGGCTCGGGCGAAACCCCGGTCGCTTTCGACTCCTATCTTCTGAAGGATCAGGACCGCGCCGCTGCCGGCAAGGAAGACAAGTCGCGTTATCCGCGCCTCCTGGCCGTGGACAATGAGCTGGTCCTGCCTGTCAACAAGACCGTCCGTGTTCTCGTGACGGCTGCTCCCACCGACGTCATTCACGCTTTTGCAATGCCGTCTTTCGGCGTCAAGATCGACGCCGTACCGGGTCGCCTGAACGAAACCTGGTTCCGTGCCGAGCGGGAAGGCCTGTTCTACGGCCAGTGCTCGGAACTCTGCGGCAAGGACCATGCGTTCATGCCGATCGCTATCCACGTCGTTTCCGAGGACAAGTACAAGCAGTGGCTCGCCGGTGCTGCTACTGATCTGCCTGGGGCGTACAAGACACTCATGGCCGCAACCGATGGTCCCGCAAAGACCGTCGACGTTGCCGAAAACGTCGCACAGTAAGGGAAGAGGGAACGGGACATGGCTGGACCTTCCGCACACGATCATTCGCATGATCACGGTCATGGCGCACACGCCCATGACGACCATCACGATCACTCGCACAAGCCGAGCTTCATCAATCGCTGGTTCTTTTCGACGAACCACAAGGATATCGGCACGCTTTACCTGATCTTCGCGATCATGGCCGGCATCGTCGGCGGCGCGCTCTCCGTTGCCATGCGCATGGAGCTGCAGGAGCCGGGCATCCAGATCTTCCACGGTCTGGCATCGATGGTTTACGGCTATGAAGGCGACGCCGCCATCGACGGCGCCAAGCAGATGTTCAACATGTTCACCACAGCGCACGCGCTGATCATGATCTTCTTCATGGTCATGCCGGCGATGATCGGTGGCTTCGCCAACTGGATGGTGCCGATCATGATCGGTGCGCCTGACATGGCGTTCCCGCGTTTGAACAACATCTCCTTCTGGCTGATCGTTCCGGCCTTCCTTCTGCTGGTCATGTCGATGTTCGTCGAAGGTCCGGCGGGCGCTTACGGCGCAGGCGGCGGCTGGACGATGTATCCGCCGCTGTCGAGCTCCGGCACGCCGGGTCCGGCTGTCGACCTTGCGATCTTCGCGCTCCACATTGCCGGTGCGTCCTCGATCCTCGGTGCGATTAACTTCATCACCACGATCCTGAACATGCGCGCTCCGGGCATGACGCTGCACAAGATGCCGCTCTTTGCCTGGTCGGTTCTGATCACCGCCTTCCTGCTTCTGCTGTCGCTCCCGGTTCTTGCCGGCGCCATCACCATGATGCTGACCGACCGCAATTTCGGTACGTCCTTCTTCGTGCCGGAAGGCGGTGGCGACCCTATCCTCTACCAGCACCTGTTCTGGTTCTTCGGTCACCCCGAAGTATACATCCTGATCCTGCCCGGCTTCGGCATCGTCAGCCACATCATCTCGACCTTCTCGCGCAAGCCGATCTTCGGCTACCTCGGCATGGCCTACGCCATGGTCGCGATCGGTGCCGTCGGCTTCGTCGTCTGGGCGCACCACATGTACACGGTCGGCCTGTCGCTCGACGCGCAGCGCTACTTCGTGTTCGCAACGATGGTCATCGCCGTTCCGACGGGCGTGAAGATCTTCTCCTGGATCGCGACGATGTGGGGTGGCTCGATCAGCTTCCGCACGCCGATGGTCTGGGCGATCGGCTTCATCTTCCTGTTCACCGTCGGTGGCGTGACGGGCGTCCAGCTCGCCAATGCCGGTCTCGACCGCTCCCTGCATGACACCTATTACGTCGTGGCTCACTTCCACTACGTTCTGTCGCTTGGCGCCGTCTTCGCCATCTTCGCTGCCTGGTACTACTGGTTCCCGAAGATGACCGGCTACATGTACAACGAGTTCATTGGCACGCTGCACTTCTGGGTCATGTTCATCGGCGTCAACCTGGTGTTCTTCCCGCAGCACTTCCTTGGCCTCGCGGGCATGCCGCGCCGCTACATCGACTACCCGGATGCGTTTGCCGGCTGGAACTATGTTTCCTCGATCGGTTCCTACATCTCGGCCGTCGGCGTGCTGATCTTCCTCGTCGGTGTCTTCGAAGCCTTCGCCAGGAAGCGCGTTGCCGGTGACAATCCGTGGGGTGAAGGCGCAACGACGCTCGAATGGCAGCTGTCTTCGCCGCCACCGTATCACCAGTGGGAACAGCTCCCGCGCATCAAGTAAGATGCGAGAAATCGCGACCGCCGCGTGTTACAGTGCGGCGGTCGGCTTACAAGTTTGCAGGACAATAGAATGACAGTTATCGGCAATCGCAAAGCTCTTGCACACGACGGCGAGTTCCGCCTGTCGGAGGCGACCGCGCGCGATTATTTTGAGCTTCTGAAGCCGCGCGTCATGTCGCTCGTGGTCTTCACGGCATTTGCCGGTCTCGTTCTGGCACCGGGGCACATCAATCCGGTTCTCGGTCTCATTGCCATCCTGTGCATCGCCATTGGCGCAGGCGCTTCAGGCGCGCTCAACATGTGGTACGACGCCGATATCGATGCGATCATGACCCGCACAGCAAAGCGTCCGATACCGGCCGGTCGTGTCGCTCCGCGCGAGGCGCTGGCATTCGGCTTGGTGCTTTCCTGTTTTTCGGTGGTTATCCTGGGGCTCGCCGTCAATTGGCTCGCAGCCTCGATCCTCGCCTTCACGATTTTCTTCTACGCCGTGATCTATACGATGTGGCTGAAGCGCTCGACGCCGCAGAACATCGTTATCGGCGGTGCCGCCGGCGCCTTTCCGCCGATGATCGGCTGGGCCTGCGTGACGGGTACCGTCACGATCGAAAGCTTCGTGCTCTTCATGGTCATCTTCCTCTGGACGCCAGCCCATTTCTGGGCGCTGGCTCTGTTCAAGATGAAGGATTATGAGGCCGTCGGTGTTCCGATGCTGCCCAATGTCTCGGGTGAGCGCACCACCAAGCATCAGATTGTTGCCTATGCCGTGCTGACGGCGGTGTGCGGCGTGCTGCCGACTGTCCTAGGCTTTGCGAGCCTCGGCTACGGCCTGGTTGCCGCAGTCCTCGGCGCAATCTTCATCTACTGTTCCATCGCCGTCTGGCGGATGCCGGACGGCGATGAGAAGATGATCCCGGCCAAGAAGCTCTTCGGCTACTCAATCCTGTATCTTTTCGCAATTTTCTCCGCCCTGATGTTCGACCGGCTGGCGGCCGTGCTCGTTTCGCATGCGGGAGGCATTTTCTGATGGACGTCGTCAAGCTTACGGAAGCGCAACGCAAGTCGCGCCGCAATCGCAACGTCGCTCTTGGCCTGGTTCTGGCCGGCCTTGTCGTACTCTTCTATGCGGTCACGATCGTGAAGTTCACATCGGGGCACATGTAAGATGAGCGAGATGCAGAGCACGCCGAGGAAACAGCGCAACAATGGCGCCGTCGTTTTCATGTGCCTTGCCTTCGTCGTCGGCATGGGCGCTGCGAGCTATGCGGCTGTTCCGCTCTATCGGATGTTCTGTCAACTTACTGGTTATAACGGCACGACACAGCGCGTCGAGCAGGCCTCCAGCGTGATTCTCGACCGCAAGATGCGCGTCACCTTCGACGCCAACATTGCGCCGGGTCTCGACTGGGAGTTCAAGCCGGTCCAGCGCGAGGTCAACCCGCGCATCGGCGAAACCGTTCAGGTGAATTTCACCGCGGTGAACAAGTCGAACGAGCCACAGCGCGGCCAGGCGGTGTTCAACGTCACCCCCGGCGAAGCTGGCGTCTATTTCAACAAGGTGCAGTGCTTCTGCTTCAACGAGACTGTGTTGATGCCGGGCGAAAAGCTTGCAATGCCGGTCGTATTTTACATTGATCCTGACATTACCAAGGCCGTGGAATCGAAAGATATCCACACTGTTACCTTGTCCTATACGTTCTACCCTAAAGAGGGTCCGAAGCCGGTGGCTTCGAATGAGGGTGGAACGGTAAAGCTTGAAAAGAAACTTTGATTGAGGTTCGTGTCCGGCGATGCCGGAGCGGAGAGGAAGAGATCCGGGGATAGCTTACATGGCTGATGCGCATCAGAAACATCACGACTACCACATCATCGATCCGAGCCCGTGGCCGCTGCTGGCTTCGATCGGCGCGTTGATCATCACCTTCGGCGGCGTTGGCTTCATGCGCTACCTCAACGGTGGCTCGCTGCATCTCTTCGGCGTCGAATGGGCGCATCCGTGGCTGTTCTTCATCGGCCTCGCGCTCATCCTCTACGTCATGTTCGGCTGGTGGTCGGACACGGTGAAGGAAGCGAATGAGGGCGCTCATACGCGCGTCGTCTCGCTGCACCTTCGCTACGGCATGATCATGTTCATCGCTTCCGAAGTGATGTTCTTCGTCGCCTGGTTCTGGGCCTACTTCGACGCCAGCCTGTTCCCGAATGAAGCGATCCAGGCCTCGCGCGTTGCCTTCACCGGTGGCCAGTGGCCGCCGAAGGGCATCGAAGTCCTCGACCCCTGGCACCTGCCGATCTACAACACCGTCATCCTGCTGCTGTCGGGCACGACCGTCACCTGGGCGCATCACGCGCTGCTGCATAACGACCGCAGGGGCCTGATCCAGGGCCTGACGCTGACCGTTCTGCTCGGTGTCCTATTCTCGAGCGTGCAGGCCTACGAATACGCGCACGCTCCGTTCGCCTTCAAGAACTCGATCTACGGCGCGACCTTCTTCATGGCGACCGGTTTCCACGGTTTCCACGTTCTGGTCGGTACGATCTTCCTGCTGGTCTGCCTGCTGCGCGCGATCCGCGGCGACTTCACGCCGAAGCAGCATTTCGGCTTCGAAGCGGCGGCCTGGTACTGGCACTTCGTTGACGTCGTCTGGCTCTTCCTGTTCTTCTGCATCTACGTCTGGGGCGGCTGGGGCGCTCCGTTGGCGGCAGGCTGAGCGGGCTGTCTGGAACTTGAATAGGGCGGGTGCCACGGCACCCGCCCTATTCGTTTTGGGGATTAGCGCATGGCGGCGATGCGCTCGAACGCGGAGGGTTCCGGAATGCCGAGGTCCAGGCGTTGCCGGATCGCCTCGGCGCATTCGAAAGGCGTCAATACAGAGGTATCGACCTCCAGGTCGTAGATGCCGGGGATATGCACCTGCTCCTGCCAGAGCTGGACCGGATGGGGGACGGCGTCGTGTTCGTCGGCGCGCACATACAGCGTATGCCGTCCGGGCGCAGGAATGTTCCGCCTTTTCATGATGACCTTGATCGGACATTTGACGCCGACGAAAAGCACCGGCAATCCCTCAAGCCGACGCGCGCAATCGGAAAGAATACCGAGCGGCCGAGAGTAGCTGTCGTGATGACCGAGGTCAGCCACCACATTGAGCCCGAGGCCGGCATGGATTGCAATCGACTCGTAAAGCGCAGCATAGAAGAACGGCACCATCTCCTCGAGGTCGGGACGTTCCCCACCCGGGCGGAGCCCGATGCCCGGCAGATAGCGTTCCGGGGTCATGTCGTTGTAGGTGTCGACGCCGAGGTTCATCCAGGGACCGTCGAAGTGCTCCTGGATCGCGTTGGCGATCGACGATTTTCCACTGCGCGGGGCGCCGTTCAGAATGACGATCTGTCCGGCCGAGCTGTCGTATGTCATCAGTTTTCTTCTTCTGTTTGGCGCGAATCGCTGAGGCGAAAGAGCGCAGGTATTTCCTTTCCCTCTGCGAATACTTTATGGGTGAGTTAAGGCAGACGCACAGGTTGGCCATAGGCAATTGGAAGGATGGCATGAACGAGGACAGCGCGCATTTTCCACCGGTCGATCCGGTGAAGACAGGCATCAGGGGATGCTGCCCGCGCTGCGGCCAGGGGAAGCTCTTTGATGGCCTGCTCGCGCTGAAGCCCCGCTGCTCGGCCTGTGGTCTGGACTACGCCTTTGCCGATGCTGGCGATGGCCCCGCCGTGTCCGTCATTTTGATCGTCGGCTTCATTATCATCGGCTCGGTGTTGTGGCTGGAAGTCAACTACGCGCCGCCCATCTGGCTGCACATTATGCTGTTCGGTCCCCTGACCGTCATTCTCTCCCTGCTTGCCCTTCGCTGGTGCAAGGGGATCTTGATCGCGATGCAGTATCGCCACAACGCCAGCGAGGGGCGCATTTCCCGTGACTGAATTTCATGTTTCGGCGTCACGCCGAAAGCGACCGGTCCTCACCGGCATCGCGGTGGTCATTGCGCTTACCATCCTCCTCTCGCTCGGCACCTGGCAGGTCGAACGGCTGCACTGGAAGGAAAAGCTGTTGGCCAATATCACCGAGCGCCGGCAGGCGTCGCCGGCATCGCTTGCCGATATCGAAGGAATGGCCGCGACGGGCGAGGATATCGACTATCGCCACATCACGGTCAGCGGCGAATACGTCAACAGCAAGGAGCGGCACTTCTTTGCGACCTGGCATGGCCAGACGGGTTTCTATGTCTACACCCCGCTGCAGGTTGCCGATCGCCGCTATCTCTTCGTCAACAGAGGTTTCGTTCCTTACGACAACAAGGAGCCGGAAATGCGGATGCAGGGCCAGCTCACCGATCAGCAAACGGTGACCGGCCTTGCTCGTGCAAAACTTCCGGGCAAGCCGTCCTGGGTGGTGCCTGATAATGATGTCGCCAAGAATATCTTCTACTGGAAGGACCTCGACGTGATGGCGTCGAGCGTCGGGCTCGACAAGGCGGAGGTGGTTCCGTTCTTCGTGGATGCGGACGATACCCCCAATCCGAAGGGGCTGCCGATCGGGGGGGTCACCGATGTCGATCTGCCCAACAACCATCTGCAATATGCCTTCACATGGTTTGGGCTTGCGGCAACGCTTGTCATCATCGTTGTAGCCGCGCGTTTCCGTAAGCGGGGTCCCGCGCAATAGTATCGCTTCAATTCTTGCCTATATTGGGCTAGAGAGCCCTATCCCTACGAACCGGAACAGACATGAATATTGCGGCGAAACCTCCCTTGACGATCAGGCTCTGCGGACCGCGCGGCTTTTGCGCAGGCGTCGACCGTGCCATCCAGATTGTCGTGCTGGCGCTGAAATCCTACGGTGCGCCTGTTTATGTCCGCCACGAGATCGTCCACAATCGCTATGTGGTCGAAGGCCTGGAAGCCAAGGGCGCCGTCTTCGTCGAGGAGCTCGACGAGATCCCGGAAGAGCACCGCGCTCAGCCGGTCGTCTTCTCCGCGCATGGCGTGCCAAAATCCGTGCCGGAGGATGCAAGCGCCCGCAACCTCTTCTATCTCGACGCCACATGCCCGCTGGTCTCCAAGGTGCACAAGCAGGCGATGCGCCACAACAAGCTCGGTCGCCATGTCGTTCTGATCGGCCACGCGGGCCACCCGGAAGTGATCGGCACGATGGGCCAACTGCCGGAGGGCACGGTCTCTCTCATCGAGACGGTCGAGGACGCCGAGGTCTATCAGCCCGCCGATCCCGACAATCTCGGCTACGTGACGCAGACGACCCTGTCTGTGGACGATACGGCCGGCGTGATCGCGCGCCTGCAGGAACGTTTCCCCAATCTGACCGCACCGGCGGCCGACTCGATCTGTTACGCCACGACCAACCGGCAGGAAGTGGTGAAGCAGGCAGCCCCCGGCTGCGATCTCTTCATCATCGTTGGAGCGCCGAATTCCTCGAACTCCAAGCGGCTCGTCGAGGTGGCTTTGCGGGCAGGGGCCAAGAAATCGCTCCTCGTGCAACGCGCCTCGGAACTGGATTGGGACGAGATCGGCCCGATCTCCACGCTTGGTCTGTCAGCCGGTGCATCGGCGCCCGAGGTGATCGTCAACGAGATCATCGAGGCCTTCCGCGCGCGCTTCGACGCCAAGGTCGAGCTTGCCGAGACGGTTCAGGAAAACGAGCATTTCCTCGTCAACCGCGAACTGCGCCGCATAGAGCTGACGCATGAGGATATGGCGTGGGTGAACGGGTGAGCCGCAATCCCGGTTAGGGGAGCAGTCGTCGAGGGGACGATTGCGGTGGCTGCCAACGCTCTGCGGGGCGCTGGCGTTCGATTGATCAAGCTTTCGTGGGACGTAAATTGGCAGTCTATACCGATATTTCCGAAGACGATTTGAAGTGGTTCCTGACGGAGTACGACACCGGAACGCTGCTCTCCTACAAGGGGATCGCGGAAGGCGTCGAGAACTCGAACTTCCTGCTGCACACCACCAAGGATCCGTTGATCCTCACCCTTTACGAGAAGCGCGTCGAGAGGAACGATCTGCCGTTCTTTCTGGGGCTGATGCAGCATCTGGCCGCTCGCGGTCTGTCCTGCCCGCTGCCGTTGCCGCGAAAGGACGGGGCCTTGCTTGGTACGCTGTCCGATCGCCCGGCAGCGCTGATCTCGTTCCTGGAAGGCATGTGGCTGCGCAAGCCGGAAGCCAAGCATTGCCGCGAGGTCGGCAAGGCGCTGGCAAAGATGCACGTCGCCGGCGACGGCTTCGAGTTGAAGCGGCCCAATGCGCTGTCGGTCGATGGCTGGAAGGTACTCTGGGAGAAGTCCGAGGCTCGGGCCGACGAGGTGGAGAAGGGGCTGCAGAACGAGATCCGCACGGAGCTCGATTTTCTCGCGGCCCACTGGCCGAAGGACCTGCCTGACGGTGTCATCCATGCGGATCTCTTCCCCGACAACGTCTTCTTCCTCGGCGACGAGCTATCGGGCCTGATCGATTTCTATTTCGCCTGCAACGACCTCTTGGCCTACGACGTCTCGATTATCCTGAACGCCTGGTGCTTCGAGAAGGATGGCGCCTACAACATCACCAAGGGCATGGCGATGCTGGAAGGCTACCAGAGCGTCCGACCGCTCAGCGATGCCGAACTGGCAGCACTACCGATCCTTTCGCGCGGTTCGGCATTGCGCTTCTTCCTGACGCGCCTCTACGACTGGCTGACGACGCCGGAGGGGGCGCTGGTCACCAAGAAGGACCCGCTCGAATATCTGCGCAAGTTGCGCTTCCACCGGCAGATCGCCAACGCCGCGGAATACGGACTCTCGGCATGAAGCACGTCGATATCTACACCGACGGCGCCTGCTCCGGAAATCCCGGCCCCGGCGGCTGGGGCGCGGTGCTGCGCTATGGCGAAGTCGAAAAGGAACTGTCGGGCGGTGAGGCGGAGACGACCAACAACCGCATGGAGCTGCTGGCCGCCATCTCGGCGCTGACGGCGCTGAAGAGCGCGTGTGAGGTCGACCTCCACACCGACAGCAAATACGTAATGGACGGCATCTCCAAGTGGATCTTCGGCTGGAAGAAAAACGGCTGGAAGACCGCCGACAAGAAGCCGGTAAAGAACGGCGAACTTTGGCAGGCGCTAGACGCCGCCAACCAGCGCCACAAGGTCAAGTGGCACTGGGTCAAGGGCCACGCCGGCCATCCGGAAAACGAGCGCGCCGACGAGCTCGCCCGCAAGGGCATGGAGCCGTTCAAGAAGCGCTAGACTTGGTGCTCGGAATGGTGCGGAAACAAGGACATCGCGCGTTTCCCTGAATCTGCAAGGAATCGTTCGGCGTAGATCGGGGGGATGTGATGCGGATTGTCTCGCTGAATGCATGGGGCGGAAAGCTGCATGCGCCGCTCATTCCCTACCTCGCCGAGATCGACGCCGATGTTCTCTGCCTGCAGGAAATCACGCGCTCGGTAACCGTTTCCAGTGACTGGCTGGTCTACCGCGACGGCAGTCATATCCTGCCGCAACGCGCCAATCTGTTTGCCGAGATCAAGGCGATCCTTCCCGCCCATGATGCCCTCTACGCGCCGACCGCAAGGGGCGAACTTTTCGAAGGCGAGACCTCTGTCGTGTCGGAATTCGGGCTTGCAACCTTCGTGCGCCAATCGCATCCGGTCATTGGCCAGGCGATGGACTTCGTACACGGCGACTTCTCGAGCGATGGCTATGGCGCACACCCCCGCGCGCGCAACGCGCAGTGCCTTCGCCTGTTCGATTATCGCGCCAATCGTCCGATTACCATCGCCCAACTGCATGGCCTACGCGACCTTGCCGGCAAGGGCGACACGCCAGCGCGTCGCGGCCAGGCGGATGTCTTGGTCGCTCTCATCCGCCGCATATGGCGCGAGGGCGAGCCGCTCGTCGTCTGCGGCGACTTCAATGTGCTTCCTGACAGCCTCATGTTCGACGCGCTTGCCGAACTCGGTCTCACCGACCTCGTGACCTCGCGCGGCCATAAGGATACTCGAACCTCGCACTACACCAAGGAAGGCCGCTACGCCGACTACATGTTGGTCACGGCAAATGTTGACGTCGTGGGGTTCGACGTCGTTGAACAGCCCGAGTTGTCCGACCATCGGGTTCTCTTGCTGGATATCGCGTAGGAATTTTGGGGTGGCGCAACGGATGCGGAATGCACCCGCTGCGCCGAGCCTCGGGAGGCTTGTTGATTACGCCGCCTTGGCGACTTCGCCGTGCGGGTCGAGCACGAACTTCATCGCAGCACCATGGTCGAAGCTTTCGTAGCCCTGTACCGCATCTTCAAGCGGGATGACCTTGGCGTTGACGATATCGGCGATCGGCAACCGGTCATGCAGGATCGCCTGCATGAGCTGGCGGTTATACTTCAGCACCGGCGTCTGGCCCGTATGGAAGGACTGCGCCTTTGCCCAGCCGAGGCCGAAGCGGAGCGACAGGTTGCCGTGCTTGGCGGCGTTGTCGACGGCGCCCGGATCTTCGGTCACGTAGAGGCCGGGAATGCCGATCGAGCCGGCCGCGCGGGTGATTTCCATCATCTGGTTCAGAACGATCGCCGGTTGCTCGCCGCCCGAATGCCCGCGTGCCTCGAAGCCGACGGCGTCGATGGCGCTGTCCACTTCGTTAGTGCCGGTCACCTGCGCGATCATGTCGCCGAGCCGGTCGCTCTTCGACAGGTCGATCGGCTCGAAGCCGACCTTGGCGGCATGGGCAAGGCGATCCTTGTTGAAGTCGCCGATCATCACGACGGCAGCCCCGAGGATGCGGGCGGATGCAGCCGCCGCAAGCCCGACCGGACCGGCGCCGGCGACATAGACGGTGGATCCGACGCCGACACCGGCGCGCACCGCACCGTGGAAACCGGTCGGCAGGATGTCGGAGAGCATGGTCAGATCGCGGATCTTTTCCATCGCGCGGTCGCGGTCCGGGAATTTCAAGAGGTTGAAATCGGCATACGGAATGGTCACGTAGCGGGCCTGCCCGCCGATCCAGCCGCCCATGTCGACGTAGCCGTAGGCGCCGCCGGCGCGCGCCGGGTTGACCGTCAGGCAGACGCCCGTGTCCTGCGATTTGCAGCAGCGGCAGCGGCCGCAGGCGACGTTGAACGGAACGGAGACGAGATCACCGATCTGCAGCATCTCGACATCGACACCCTTCTCGATCACCTCGCCGGTGATTTCGTGGCCGAGAACAAGGCCGGGCATCGCGGTGGTGCGGCCGCGAACCATATGCTGGTCCGATCCGCAGATGTTGGTGGAGATCACTTTCAGGATGACACCGTGCTCGATCTTGCGGCCATCGGGTGCCTCAAGTTTCGGATCGTCGATGTCGTGGATTTCGACCTTGCCGGGCCGCATGTAGACGACGCCTCGGTTCTTGCTCATTTCCATCTCCTCCGTTGAAAATGCTGCCTCGTGCGGGGCTCCTCTTCCCCGCGCACTGGATACCGACAGATTAGACGAGAATGTAGGACGCGCCGTTCCGTTTACGACGGTTGGGGCGTCGAATTGGTCACGTCTCGCACGCCGGTCTTGCCGTGGCCATTCAGATGGGGATCTCTGCAAAACGGCACATCCTTGTCACTTGCCCCCGCGACGTTTCTCCTTATGCTCGCCTGAAAACGGATCCGGGAGGTCACCACATGATCCTGCACTGCGTGCTGATGCGGCTTAAGGCTGCCATGACAGGGGAAGAGAAGCAGTCCTTGTTTGACGCGATCGTCGCATTGAAGCAGGTGATCCCCGGCATCATCGACATCAAGTGTGGCCCGAATGTCTCGCCAGAGGGGCTACATGCGGGCTACGTCGATGGTTTTGCGGTCACCTTTGAAAGCGCGGAAGCGCGCGACGTCTACCTCGTGCATCCCGAGCACGTCGGCGTCGGCGAGCGCATCGTGTCCTCGACCGACGGCGGCTTGGGCGGCCTGATCGTCTTCGATCTCAACTATTGAGGCCGTGCCGCGCCTTGGCGCGATCCGGCCGTCGCCGTCAGCTGGCTTTCGCCATCGCCGCCACGAGCAGATCGACGTTGTAGCGGAACATCTTCTCGTAGGTCGAAGCCGGCCCCTTGGCGTCGGAAAGAGACTCGACGTAGAGCTCGCCGCCGGGTTCTGCCCCCGTCGCCTTCGCGATCTGCCTGACCAGGCGCGGATCGTTGGAATTCTCGATGAAATACGTTTTCACGTGCTCGGCCCTGATCTGCTCGATCAGCTTGGCGACATCGGCGCCGGAAGCTTCGCTCTCCGTCGAGACGCCGACCGGCGCGAGGAACTGCACGCCATATTCACGGCCGAAATAACCGAAGGCGTCGTGGCTGGTCAGGACCTTGCGATGGTCCTCAGGGATATTGGCAAGCTCCGAGTGCGCGTAGGCATCGAGCGCATCAAGCTTCTTCAAATAGACTTCGGCGTTGGTCTTGAACGCCGCAGCATCGGCCGGCGCGGCCTTCGCAAGCGCCCCTTCGATGTTGGCGACCCAGACCTTGACGTTGACCGGGCTGTTCCAGACATGCGGGTCGGTGACCGTCTGCCCATCCTCTTCCATGCTGCGGAACTTGATCCCTTCCGAGACGACGACCGGTTTGCCCTTGTAGCCCGAGGCGCTGATCAGGCGGTCCATCCAACCCTCCAGACCCTCACCGCTGACGAAGGCAACCTGTGCAGCGTTGAGGTTCTTCGCGTCGCTTGGTGATGGTTCAAACTCATGGGGGTCGCCGTTCGGGCCGACGAGGCTTGTGACCGTGACGCGGTCGCCGCCGACCTGGCGGACGACGTCGGCAAGCACGGTGAACGATGCGACCACCTTGAGGGTTGCGGCAGAAGCCGACGTCGTCGAAAGCGCGACGAGTGCGGGAAGCATCATTGAGAAAAGCAGTCTGCGGGAAATCATTGGGGTCTCCGGTTGTCAGCCCTTCAGATGCGGGCGAGGAAGATACCGCCGGGCAAGGCCCGACGGGGCAAGGAAGATCGAAATGGCGTAAAGCAGCGCCGCCGTCATGATGATCGTCGGTCCGGAGGCGAGTTCGAGATGGTAGGAGGCGATGAGCCCGAGATAGCCGGAGGCTGTGGCACTCGCCGCCGCGATTGCCATCATCGACGGGAGGCTAGGCGACCAGAGCTGCGCGATAGCGGCCGGCAGCATCATAAGGCCGACCGCCATCAACGTCCCCAGGGCCTGGAAGCTCGCGACCAGATTGAGTACGACCAGCAGCAGGAAGATAAAGTGATAGATCGGTCCGCGTCCGCCGATGGCTCGGAGAAAGCCGGGATCGAAGCATTCCGCGACCAGCGGCCGGTAGATGATCGCAAGCGTTGCCAGCGTCGCCGTGCTGATCGCGCCGATCTCGTAAAGGGCGGATGCATCGATCGCGAGGATGGTGCCGAAGAGAACGTGCAACAGGTCGATATTCGAACCGCGCAGCGAAACGATGAGCACGCCGAGCGCCAGCGAGGAGAGGTAGAAGCTGGCGAAGCTCGCATCCTCCTGTAAGGAGGTCGCGCGGCTGACCATGCCGGACAAAAGTGCAACTGAAAGCCCGGCAACGAGCCCGCCCAATCCCATTGCCGTAAGCGAGAGCGAACCGGCAATAAGATAGCCGATGGCGGCGCCGGGCAGAACGGCATGGCTCATGGCATCGCCGACGAGGCTCATTCGCCGCAGCATCAGGAACACACCGATCGGCCCGGAGCCAAGCCCCAGGCACAGGCAGGCGACGAGCGCGCGGCGCATGAAGCCATAATCCGCGAAGGGCGCGAGGAGGAGATCGTAGGCGGTCATCTGGCGGGCTCGCAAATGCCGGCGCTCTCGTCCCATCGCTCGGCCATCGCCCGCGCTTTGCGAAGGTTCGCCTCGGACATGACATCCGCCGTTGCGCCCCAGCCGATGACGTCGCGCGCAAGCAGGAGTGTCTGCGGAAAGTGGGCGTGGACCTGCGTGAAATCGTGAAGGACAGCAAGCACCGTTCGGCCTTCGCCATGCCAGTTGGCAACGATATCCAGAAGATCCCGCGTGGTGCGGCCATCGATAGCCGTGAACGGCTCGTCGAGAAGGATGACATTCGCATCCTGCAGCAGCAGCCTTGCAAAGAGCACGCGCTGAAACTGGCCAGCCGACAGCGATCCGATGCCGCGCCGTTCGAAGCCTCCCAGCCCAACTGCCTCCAGTGCGTCGTGCGCTTTCTGCCACTCCGCTGATGCAATGTGCCCTAAGGCCCCAGACTGTCGCCAGGCTCCCAGCAGAACCGTGTCGAGTACCGAGATAGGAAAGCGGCGGTTGATGTTGGCTGCCTGTGGCAGATAGCCGAAATCCGTGCTCTTCAGCCGGTGCCTTATCATGCCGGAGGAGGGACGGAGTTCTCCGATAATCGCCTTCAGCAGGCTCGATTTGCCGGCTCCGTTTGGGCCGGCGATCGCCGTCAGGCTTCCGGCCGCGATGGTTCCGGTCACATGATGCACGGCTGGATGCCGCTGATAGGCGACCGTCAGATCTTCAAGCTCGATCGCAATGGCGCTCATGGCAGCAGCGTCGCCCAATGGATTGCCGCCCAGAGCGGGATGCCGATCAAGGCAACATAGAAGACGCGACGGCCGGCAGAGAGCGCCATCAGGCCTGAAGAATGTCGAAGCTCCCAAAAAGTCATAGCAACACCAAAATGTAATAACATTACAGTTATGTTATAACAAATGAGGCAAAAAAATGGCGTGCTGTGAACTTTGACGACGAAACAAAAAAGCGGCCGCATGGGCCGCTTTCAGTTTGGTTGAGGCTCGAAGCCTTACAGCTGTTCCAGCATCCTGGCGGCGCCGGAAACCGTAGCCTGACCTGGGCTTTCTTCGACATTCAGTGATTTCACGACGCCGTCTTCGACGAGCATCGAGTAACGCTTCGAGCGAACGCCGAGACCGCCTGCCGAGAGATCGGTGTCGAGGCCAAGCGCCTTGGTAAAGCCCGCGTCCCAGTCGGCGAGGAAGTGGATCTTGCCCATGCCGCCCGAAGACTGGGCCCAGGCACCCATCACGTGCCAATCGTTGACGGCGACGACGGCGATGTCATCGACGCCTTTGGAAAGGATGGTGTCGCGGTTCTCGAGATAACCCGGCAGGTGGTTCAGCGAGCAGGTGGGCGTGAACGCGCCGGGGACCGCAAAGAGAACAACGCGCTTGCCGTTGAAAAGCTGCTCCGTCGAAATTTCGACCGGGCCATCCGACGTCTTTTCCTTGAAAGTGGCCGCAGGAAGCTTGTCGCCGATTGCGATGGTCATGGACGTCTCCTTGTCATATGGCGGCACTAGTGCCGCGATTTTGGCGCGACTATAGAACGAGATCACTCAAAGGCAAGCGGTGTCTCGATGGCGCGCGAGCCGTCGATGACAAGAGCGCTCCATGTCTTTCCGCTGAGGTCATATGCCTTGGGAAGCTTGTCCACGGACAGCGTCGTCGTGAAGTTGCGACCGTCGCGATGGGTTGCCGTCTGTTTGGTAAAGACGCGCCCGCTCGGGCCTGTGACGATCACCTCAGGCGCGCTCTCGCCACTCTCCGGCAGGGTAATGCTGAGGGAAAGTTGCTTCATGTCGGCCGACAGCGCGTGGTCGTCGACTTTGAATGCGGAGGAGGCGGCTTGTGGCAAGGCTGCCTCGGCATCCCTGAGAATGGCCTCTTCGGCCGGCCGCGACTGGGCCAATTGTTTAAAGGTCAGCGATAGCTCTGCCTGGAAGGGGATGCAGATTTCCTCGCAGATGCCGATAAAGGCGTTTGCCTTGAGCTCATGAAGAGCAGGGTCTTTCGCCGTCAGTTGCAGCGGGAAGGTGACAGGCGCGTCGTAGGCAACCTCATCGATCTTGTCGGCGACAATGTGCTTTGGGACGGGGTAGCTCATCTTGTCGAGCGACACGCCTTCGGAGGAGAGAGTGACTTGAGGCGGGATGCCGCTGTTGCCCGGTTCGCGCCAATAGGTGATCCAGCCTGGCTTCGGCTCGATCTGCAATCCGGCGCGAATATTTCCGTTTGCATCGGGCGGAAGCGCGATCAGGCGCATCCGACCGCCCTCGTTGTCGGCCCAGGCGCTCATCTCCGCCCTGGCGGGCTGAGAAAACTGCAGCACGGCGACGAACAGGCACAGGGCGGAACCGAATTGGCGGATGGTGAGTGAAATAGTCTGCATGGATCAATGATGTATTGACAATCCCTATGCTCGGCTAGAACTCGCGTACATTTAAGTTTTCATTTTCAGTTGATTGATCCGTGACATTGGCTCATGCTCATGGTGTCGGGGCCTAGCGCGGTCTGGCAGAAGGAGGAGTGATGTCCTTGGCGACCGTGAAAAACAAAAGAGAACGCGGCTTCTTCGATGGCCAGTTTCTCATTGCCATGCCGGGCATGGAGGATCGCAATTTCGCCCGCACGGTGATCTACATCTGCGCCCATTCGGATGCGGGCGCGATGGGGTTCGTGATCAACCGCCCGCAAGAGCTGACCTTTACTGACGTTCTCCTGCATCTCGAAATGATCAAGGACGAAGAAGCTATCCTCCTTCCTCAGCATGATTGCCCGATCCAGACGGGTGGGCCCGTGGAAAGCGGCCGCGGCTTCGTGCTGCACTCCGATGACTATCTCTGCGAATCCAGCATTCCCGTCAGTGACGATATCTGYATGACGGCAACGCTCGACATCATCCGCGCCATTTCCAATGGCAAGGGACCGAAGCGGGCGACCATGCTGCTCGGCTATGCCGGCTGGGGTGCGGGACAGCTGGAAGCCGAAGTCGGCAACAATGGCTGGCTCACATGCGCGGCGAATGAGGAGCTGATCTTCGATCGCAGCCTCGACGACAAGTACGAGCGAGCACTGGCCGCAATGGGTATCAATGCCGCCATGCTCTCAGCCGAAGCCGGCCACGCCTGATCGGCGGAACGATCTGCAAAAAAAGCGCGTTCTCTGCTGGCGCGGGCAATAAGGCCCAGTCAGGAGAAGCAGGTTGATGGAAACCACGACCGGAAATTGCCCGCCGTCCATGTTGCACGATGGGTTTTTGATCCCCATCCCGAGGGAGGCGCGCGTTGAGGCTCTTTGTATGTGACAACTGCGACCAGGTTGTTCATTTCGACAATCGCCAGTGTGTTCGGTGCGGTCATCGCCTTGGCTTCCTGTCGAATAGTCTGCGCATGCATGCAGTTCAGCAGCAGGACGGCGATGTCTGGCAATACGTGGCTCAGCCGGATCTGGTGCGCTTCTGTGCCAATGCCGGCCTCGACGTCTGCAACTGGCTGGTGGAGGACGGAGACGCGGGGGATTACTGCGTCGCCTGCCGGCATAACAGGCTTGTGCCGAATTCAGCGACGCAAGATGGCGTCGATCGGTGGCGCCGCATCAGCCAGGCACAGCGGCACCTCTTCTACTCCCTCTTGCGTTGGCGGCTGCCGCACCCGGACCGCACGCAGGATCCCGTAGGCGGCCTGGTTTTCGACTTCCTCGAAGACACCGTCAAGGAAGACGGCAGCGTCGTGCCAGCGATGACGGGACACGAGGAGGGCCTTATCGCAATTCGGGCCGCCGAGGCCGACGACGTCACGCGCGAACAGGCTCGCACCTCGATGAACGAACCTTACCGGACGCTGCTCGGTCATTTCCGCCACGAGACGGGTCATTTCATCTGGAACCGCCTCGTGCGCGATAGGACCGCCTTCGATGGATTCCGAGCGGTGTTCGGCGATGAGCGCAAAGACTACAGCGAAGCCCTTGCACGGCACTACGCGAATGGCGCTCCGCCCGGCTGGCAAGAGAGTTTCGTCAGTGCTTATGCCAGCGTTCATCCCTGGGAGGACTTCGCTGAGTGTTTTGCTCATTACCTTCACATTGTCGATACCTTGGAGACCGCTCGAGCCTTCGGCGTTGCAATTGATCCCCGCGGTCACGAAGAGATGGCGGCCGAGGTGGATTTCGACCCCTACAGGGCAGCAAGTGCCGATCAGCTTGTCGATGAGTGGGTGCCGCTCAGCGTTGCGATCAACTCGATACAGCGCAGCATGGGACAGCCCGATTCCTATCCGTTCGTGCTCTCAGCGCCGGTGGTCACCAAGCTTGAATACATGCATCAGCTGATAGCGGGAGCCGCTGCGCCGCAATAGGGAGCGGCATAGCTTGGGTCGCGGGTCGGCTAGGCGCGCTTCGTCAGCGGGAACCGCTCCTTCAGCAGCCGCAAGACGGACTCCGATGCCATCGGCGGTCCGAACAGATAGCTTTGCCCGAAGGTGCAGCCCATCTTGGCGAGTTCCATCGCATCCTCGTTGGACTCGATCCCCTCGGCAACGACCTTCATATCCAGTTCGCGCGCCATGGCGATCACGGAGCGAATCACGGTCGCCTTCTTGTCGCTAGTGTCGCACACCATCGTCTTGTCGAGCTTGATCGTGTCGAACGGGAAGCGCGTCAGATAGGCAAGCGACGAATAGCCGGATCCGAAATCATCCAGAGCAAGGCCAAGGCCCATTTCGCGCAGCTTCTCGAGAACGAGGCGCGCCTGTTCCGGGTTCTCCATGACCATGGATTCCGTCAGCTCGAGTTTCAGGCGTGACGGATCGCAATGGGTCTTCGCCAGCACCGAGCGGACGTCGTCGAAAAGCTCGTTGTTAAGCAACTGCGCACTGGAGAGGTTGATCGAGACGAAGATCGGCAGTTCGCCCGTCTGGTTCTCCCAGCCCATCAGGTCGTTCGTCGCCTGTTCCAGCGCATAGCGGCCGAGCATGTCGATAATGTCGGATGCCTCCGCGATCGGTATGAACTCCGAAGGCGGAATGCTGCCGCGTTTCGGATGCTCCCATCGCATCAAAGCTTCGAAGCCGGCGATCTCCACGTCTTCAAGCCCTGCGATCGGCTGGTAGACCATCGACAGTTCCTTGCGCTCGATGGCGCGGCGCAGGTCGGATTCGAGCTGCAGCCGGTCGGCGCCGAAATCGCGGAAGGCGGGCTGGAACGGCTCGACGCGATTGCCGCCGGCGCGCTTTGCCCGGTACATCGCGAGCTCCGCGTCGCTGAGCATGCCCGCAGCACTTTCCTGCTGATCGACGAAGGAGGCCAGCCCGATCGACGCCGTCAGGATGATCTCGCGATTGGAGAAGTTGATCGGCACCATGATCGCCTTGCTGATCGCATCGGCAAAATCGGCCACCTTCGTCGGATCGCGTTCGGACGTCAGGATGAGACCGAACTGATCGCCGGAGAGGCGCGCGAGCGTATCCTGCGGCTTGAGGAGGCGGCGCAGGCGGCGCGTGAGCGCGATCAGGATATTGTCGCCGGCGGCGATCCCGAGCGTATCGTTCACCAGCTTATAGCGGTCGATATCGATCACCATCACCGTCGGGCGCAGCGTCTCGCCACCGGGCGCCAATGCCAGCACGGCCTGCAGGCGATCGAGGAACAGCTGGCGGTTCGGCAAGCCGGTCAGGTTGTCGTGCAGTGCGTCGTGGAGCAGCCGCTCGACGGAGTTCTTCTGTTCGGTGACGTCGATGATGGTGCCGACGCAGCGGATGATCTCACCGTTCGAGCCAAGCACAGGCCGCGCGCGGATGAGAAGCCAGTGGAAATGACCGTCTTCCGCGCGGATGCGGAACTCGTGGTTTAGTCGCCCGCGGCGATGTTCAAGGAGCACATCAAGCGTCGCGCGGAAGCGGTCGCGATCGTCGGGATGCAGCCGCGGCAGCCAATTGCGCGCGGCGCCATGCATAGCGCCGAGCGGGAGGCCGAGCTTGACGGAGACATCGGGTATCGTGACGATACGATCGCGCGCCACATCCCAGTCCCAAACCGTATCACCCGAGCCCGTTAGAGCCAGCGATTGACGCTCGAGATCGGAAAACAGCCCTTGCTGGAACGCGCCGCCAGCAAAGGCGTGCTGCATCACGGTAAAGCCGATCAGCAGGACGATGAGAACAAGGCCGCCGCCGAGTGCGGGCTGGATGATGTCGTTATCGAGCCGGCCGGTAATCGTCAGCCATGCACCGAAGATCCAGACAAGGATCAAGGCCCAGGCCGGGACCAGCAGGATCGCGCGGTCATAGCGGTTGAGCCCGAGGTAGACGATCAGCAGAAGGCCCAACGTCGCGGTCAGCGCGAAGGAGAGGCGCGCGATGCCTGCGGCAATTGCCGGGTCGTAGATCGCGACGCCGAAAAGCAACGCCAGGCCGAGCACCCAGGCGAGCGTCACGTAGCCGAGGTGCGTGTGCCACCGGTTGAGGTTGAGATAGGTGAACAGAAAGATGACGAAGCTGGAGGCAAGGGCGACTTCCGCACAGGCGCGCCATATTCGCTGGTCGGTTGACGCAATGCTGATCAGTTTACCGAGAAAGCCGAAGTCGACGCAAATGTAGCCGAGGACGGCCCAGGCGAGTGCCGCCGTTGCCGGCAGCATCGACGTGCCCTTGACGACGAAAAGGATAGTCAGGAACACCGCCAGCAGGCCGGCAATGCCGAGCACGATGCCGCGATAGAGCGTGAACGCGTTGATCGTGTCCTTGTAGGCGTCGGGTTCCCAGAGGTAGATCTGCGGCAGCTCCGGCGTCGTCAGCTCAGCAACGAAGGTGATGACGGCGCCGGGGTTGAGCGTGATGCGAAACACGTCCGCCTCGTCGCTCGGCTGCCGGTCGAGCGCAAAGCCTTCGCTCGGCGTAATGGCGATAACGCGCTGCGAACCGAGGTCCGGCCAGAAAAGCTTGGAATTCACGAGGCGGAAGTGGGGGGCCACGATCACGCGCTCAAGCTGCTCGTCGGAGACGTTGGCAAGCGCGAAGACGGCCCAGTCGCCCTGGTGATTGTCGGAGCTGGCACGTACCTCAATACGGCGACGGATGCCGTCGGCACCGGCAGCGGTCGAAACCTGAAAGGCTTCGCCCTGGTTGGCGTAGATCTCCGTCGTGGCAGTCAGGTCGAGTGCCGTGTCGTCGCGGGAAATCTTGACCGGTTCGGCGGCCTGAACGTGGCCAGCCACTAGCAGGATGGCTGACAGCAAGAGAGCTGCGATCACCGCGATCGATCGCCTGGCCGGTGATGAGAGCAGCATGCGGTTGTTGGTCATCGGCTGTCGGTTATCCTGCCTTTATCCGTGTCGGTGGCGAGCAATGAGAACATTACATGGTCGTGCCAATGACCGTTGATTTTCAAGTATCCGCGCAGATAGCCTTCCCGCTGAAACCCGGCTTTTTCAAGCAGGCGGATGCTCCGAGCATTGTCTGGAATACAGGCTGCTTCGATACGGTGCAACTCAAGCCCTGCGAAGATGTAGGGTATAACCAATTGAAGTGCGGCGAACATATGACCCTGACCGGCATAAGCCTCGCCCATCCAGTAGCCGATCATGCAGCTTTGTGCCGCCCCGCGCCTGATGTAGCCGATCGTGATGCCGCCGAGCAGCGTCATGCCCTGTTTGTGAAACAGAAGGAGCGGAATGGCCTGGCCGGAAGCGTACTCCTGCTTGCCGCGGATGACACGGGCGCGATAGGAGCCCTCCGTCAGCTCGTCGCGGCGCCATGTCGGCTCCCACGGTTCCAAGAACTGCCGGCTCGCCGCCCGCAGCTTGTGCCACTGGTTGAAATCCTGGTAGCGCGGCAGGCGCAGCACATAGTGCTCGTTCTCGAGCTCGACCGAATCCGGCTGTCGCGACAGAAACCGAAAAACCGATTTTGGCATCGATCACTCCCGGCAGGATGGATCTGGGATCAGACGAGGGCTTGCTTGCCCTGGTGATCGGGCGAGGAAAGAGACGCGGTAATATCCTCCATCGGGGCCAGATGTTCGAGCGGTCCAATGGCCGAGAGCGTCGGCACGGTATCGAAGAACAGGCGTCCCGCAAGATCCGTAAGGCGCTCGACCGTGATCCCCTCGAGGCGTTCCATCATCTCCTGGTTGGAGATGGGGCGGCCGTAGAGCATCATCTGCCTTGCGATCTGGCCGGCGCGGGCGGCGGGGCTTTCCTGGCCCATCAGCAGCTGGGCGCGGATCTGGGCGCGGGCGCGTTCGATTTCCTTCTGTTCGATCGTCGCCGCCGACTTGTGCAGTTCGTTAATGATAACAGGCACCAGCTCCGGCAGGTTCTCGCCACCGGTGGCGGCATGGATGCCGAAGATCCCGGTATCGGAGAAACCCCAGTGGAAGGCGTAGATGGAATAGCAGAGGCCGCGGATCTCGCGCACCTCCTGGAACAGCCGGGATGACATGCCGCCGCCGAGGATGTTGGCGAGGATCTGCGAACAGTAGAAGTCGCGGGCGTGATAGGCCTTGCCTTCGAAGCCGAGCAGGATCTGCGCATCCATCAGGTCGCGCGTCTCGCGGATATTGCCGCCGATGTATTTTGCAGGCTCCATGACGGGCGTCGCCGATGGCGAGGTGGGAAGGCTCGCGAAGCGCTCCTCGACCATGCGAGCGAACTCGTCGTGCCGGACGGCGCCGGTCGCAACGACGAACATCCGGTCGGTCGTGTAATTGCGGCTGAGATAGCCGCGGATCTGCTGCGGCGTGAACGACACCACGGTCTGCGGCGTGCCGAGGATCGCCCGGCCGAGGGTCTGGTCGCGATAGGCGGTCTCGGAAAACTTGTCGAAAACGACGTCGTCAGGCGTGTCGTTTGCCGCGTTGATTTCCTGCAGGATGACCTGCTTCTCACGCTCGAGTTCTTCCTCCTCGAAGGCGGACTCCGTCAGGATATCGGCCAGGATGTCGACAGCGAGCGGGACATGATCCTTAAGCACGCGGGCATAGTAGGAGGTCGTTTCGGTGGATGTTGCGGCATTGACCTCGCCGCCGACATCCTCGATTTCTTCAGCGATTTCGCGCGCGCTGCGGCGTGCCGTGCCCTTGAAGGCCATGTGCTCGAGCAGGTGAGCGATGCCATGCTCGTCTGTCGTCTCGTTGCGCGATCCTGATTTGATCCAAACTCCCAGCGCAACGCTTTCCAGATGCGGCATGGTCTGTGTGACTACTGTCAGCCCGGATTTGAGCCGGGTGCACTCAACTGTCATTGGCTATCTTTCTGCGCCTGCGTTACTTAGGCCCGAGTATGCTCGCCGATGAAGGTCTCAATGGCTTTGAGCTCAGGCTTCACAATCTGAAAGCGCTCCTCCTTGTGCATCAGATCAGCAAGCCACGTCGGAAGCGCGGGGTCAATACCGGAGGCCGATTTTACGGCGGCGGGGAATTTTGCCGGGTGTGCGGTGGCAAGCGTCACCATCGGCGCGTTCGGCTTCTCGTGTTTACCAGCAACGAAGACGCCGATTGCCGAATGCGGATCGAGAAGATAGCCGGTGTCGGCATGGGTTTTCTTGATCGTCAGGGCGACCTGCTTTTCGCTGGCGCGCCCGGCGCGGAAGTCCTTTTTGATGAAGGCGAGGGCGTCCTTTGCAATCTCGAAGCCGTTGGACTGCTTGAGGCTGTTCATCGCCGCGCGAACCTTCGATGCGTCGCGATCATAGGCCTCGAACAGAAGCCGCTCGAAGTTCGAGGAGATCTGGATGTCCATCGACGGCGAAGTCGTCGCTTTCACGGTTTTCATCTCGTAGCGGCCGGTCTTGAGCGTGCGGTCGAGGATATCATTCTCGTTGGTGGCGACCACCAGCTTGCCGATCGGCAGGCCCATGCGCTTGGCGCAGTAACCGGCAAAGATGTCGCCGAAATTGCCCGTCGGCACGGTAAACGAAATCTTACGGTCCGGTCCGCCAAGCGCGATCGACGTCGTGAAGTAGTAGACGATCTGGGCCATGATGCGGGCCCAGTTGATCGAGTTGACGCCGGAGAGTTTAACGCGGTCGCGGAAAGGTGCATCGTTGAACATTGCTTTGACGAGGTTCTGGCAGTCGTCGAAATTGCCTTCGACGGCAAGCGCGTGAACGTTGGAGGCCGTGGAGGTCGTCATCTGGCGCTGCTGCACCGGCGAGACCTTGCCGTTCGGGAAGAGGATGAAGATGTCGGTGCGTTCGCGACCGGCAAATGCGTCGATCGCCGCGCCGCCAGTGTCGCCGGAGGTGGCGCCGACAATGGTCGCGCGCTCGCCACGCTTCTCCAGGGCATAGTCCATCAGCCGGGCGAGCAGCTGCATCGCGACATCCTTGAACGCCAGCGTCGTGCCGTGGAACAGCTCCATGACGAAGCTGTTCGGGCCGGTCTGGACGAGCGGGGCGATCGCAGGGTGACGGAAGGTACCATAAGCCTCGTCGATCATGGAGCGGAACGTCTCGTCGGGAATCTCGCCGTTGGTGAAAGGCGAAAGGATCGTAAAGGCGACCTCCTGGTAGCTCTTGCCCCGAAGCGCGCGGATTTCCTTTTTCGTGAAATGCGGCCACTTACGCGGCACGTAGAGACCGCCGTCGCGCGCCAGGCCGGCCAGCAAAGCATCACAAAAACCGAGGGCAGGGGCTTCGCCGCGGGTCGAGATATAATCCACTGTCGTCATCCTTGATGTGCCGGCCGGAGGAAATCCGGGTTGGAGGGGAAGTCTGCCTGTTGCCGCATCTCGCTTGCCCTGCCGGCCGTGGCCCGCGATCCCGAAATGTGCATCAAAACGGTTCTTACCCAATCGATTTTTGTTTGCGCCGCTGATATAGACCATCGCAAACTGTCACGAAAGGCCTGCCATCAAGTGATTGGGCCTGCCAAAAAACTTTGTGAAGAGGGTGGAATAATCGTGCTTGGCAAGGTCTCGCGTCTCATCGTTTCGGCTTCTTTTGCGGCAATTCTTGCCGGCTGCAACTCGCTCGGTGTGGGCGGGGGAGACAGCGCAACAGCACCGGCCCAGCCGAATGGCAATGCGCAGATCATGCCGATGGCGCCGGCCAATCCCTCGTCCAATAACGCATCGATCGGCACCGCCAAGACCGCGTCGGGCAACACTGCCCCTGTCGTCCAGGGAGCATGCCCGCAGATCTTCATGAAGGACAAGGACGCGATCTTCCGCACCTATGCCGGCGGCGCCAAGACCGGCGATGCGGACAAACTCGCCTTCCAGGCATCGATCGGTGACTATACGCGCCAGTGCAGCCTGAACGATGCAAACCTGACGATGACTGTTGTCGCCCAGCTTCGGGTTCTCGCCGGCCCGAACGGTTCGCCCGGTAAGGTCACGCTCCCGGTTCGCATCACGGTCTTTGACGGCGAGGATGCGCTTTATTCCGAAGTAACGAATTTCCCGGTCGAGGTCGGCTCCGGAGCCACCCAGGCGCTGTTCCGCAAGGACGGTATCAAGCTTCCGGTCGGTTCCGGCTCAATGGTGCGCGTGAACATCGGTTTCGACCAGGGGCCGGTTTCGACGAAAAAGAAGAAGGCCTGAGGAACGTTTCCGTATCGCTAAGCTGATCGGCGCGGGGAGAGCAGATCGCTTGAAAATCGGCATCGTATTGAATCCGGCGTCGGGTCGACGCGGAAAGAAGCTGTTCTGGTCGGCGCTGCGGCGCGCGATAGAGGCGAGATTTACCAATCTCAGCCTGCGTGAAACCAAGGGGCACGGCGATGCCGAACGGTTCGGGCGCGAACTGGCGGATGACGGCGCCGATCTGGTGATCGCCGTCGGTGGCGACGGGACGATCGGCGAAGTGGCCGGCGGCATTTTGAAGTCGCATCGGCCGGGCACGGCCTTCTCCTTTATTGCGACCGGCACCGGATGCGACTTCGCACGCAATTTTCCGGTGTCACGCGATCCTGCTACGATCGCCAACCGCCTGACCTCTCCAACGGTACGGCAGATCGATGCCGGATTGCTCACCTGCGACGACGAGGATGGGGACACCGTCAGCCGCCACTTCGCCAACATCGCGAGCTTCGGCGTTTCCGGTCACATCGTGCAGGCCGTCAACGAGGCGCCCAAGGGCAGGCGTCTGCCGGGACCGATGGTCTTCTTCTTCCACAGCCTGCTTCAAATCCTGCGTTACACGTCACGCGACATCCGTCTCAGGCTGGACGGCGAGGATATCTATGAAGGGCCGATCACCGCGGTTGCCGTTGCCAACGGCGCATGGTTCGGCGGCGGCATGAAGGTCGCTCCGGATGCCGATGTTGCCGATGGCCTGTTCGACGTAGTCATCATCCGCGGCGCCGGCAGGCTGAAGGTCCTGACGCTGATGAACAGCATCTACAGCGGCGGCCATCTGAAAAGCCCGCTCGTCAGCATCCATCGCGCAAGGCTCGTCGAGGCTTGGCCGATCGGCAGGGAGCCGGTGCCGATCGACAGCGACGGCGAAGCCCCTGGGCAGCTTCCGGCGCGCTTCGAGATTATGGTCGGTGCGCTAAGCCTGAAAATCTAGCAATTGCAGGATAACAAAGGGACGATCGGCAAGGCCGTGGCTCTCATGCGACGTTCAACCCTTCCAGGCGTGCTTGAATCGTCGCCCCGAGATTGGTTTCGTGAAACGTCTCGTAGAATGCCACCGCTTCCGGCGACATGTCGGCCGGGATGGCCACGAAATCCTGAAGTCGAAGGCTCACCAATTTTCCCAATTCCGGGTTTGCGAGTTCAGTCGCGCTTAGGTTTTCGACCCGGGCCGCCAGTGCTCGGAAATAAGACAGGTTGTCGTCAACAGTGGACGGCGAGATCGTCCGTCCATGTGCGGGGATGACGAACTTGGGGTGCAAGTCGCGGATCCGTTCGAGCGATGAACAGATCAGCCGAAGGTCGTTGGAGCTTTTACTCCAGACCTCCGGAATGGGCGTCTCGACGGCGTCGGCAGCCAGGCAGACACGGATCTCCGGAAACCAGATGGCAACATGGTCAGGCGTGTGCCCCGGTGTGTGGATGAGCTCCAGAGTGAGGTCGCCGCCATGAAGGGCCATCGAATCTGAAAAGGTGATATCGGGCGCGATGAGTTCGACGTTTCGGAACCGCGGCTCCTCACGCATCTTCTCGTCCAGAACTTGACGGCAGGAAGTGTCGCTCAGACGTGCACGCGCAGCCGTGTGGGCAATGATCGGGGCCTTGCCGGCAATCGCGGCGTTGCCCCAGAAGTGATCCCAGTCCATGTGGGAATTGACAACGATGAGAGGACGAGCGCGCATGTCCTCGTCAAGCAACTCCAATGCCATCCGGCATAACTCAGGCGTTCCGAGAGTGTCGACGAGGACGTTGAATCTCTCTGTGCGGACGAAGACGGCGTCAACCTCTTCTCCCGCCCTGAGGATGGAAATCCGATCGTCGAGTTCGGGATGGGTGCACAATTCCACGGAAATAGTCATGCGAGACAACCAGCATTCAGACACAGACAGTTACTTTGATAGCTGAATGAGTTCGTTCTGTCGCGATGCTATGCGGGGACCCCGGTCCCCATAGCAAGATCGGTCGCAGAGTTTCGACTCTGCGACCGATCTTGTAGCTGAACTTCAAATGGGGACTGTTCCGGCGGCTGCTGCTCGAGAGTAACCGGAGTTACACTGCGCCTTCCCACTCGGCGAGCGCGGCGACGACGCCGGGCAGATCGTTCATGCGGGAGATGACGGTTTCAGCGCCGGCATCGGTCAGCTTGTCGGCATGTGACGGATAGGTGTGCGAGGCACCGGTAAAGCCGATGACTCGCATGCCTGCTGCGCGTGCGGCGTGGATGCCGTGAACGGAGTCTTCGACCACGACAACACGCTCGGTCGAAACGCCCATCTGCTCGGCGCCGTGCAGGAAGATATCCGGCTTCGGCTTCACGCGATCGGCCCCGAGATCCTTTGCCGAGAAGATGTGGGGCGCGAAGAGGCGCTTCAGGCCAACTTTGCCAAGCATCATGTCGAGGCGCGCGGTGCTGGAGTTGGAGCAGATGCAGCGCTTCAGCTTCAGACGCGAAAGAGCGGCTTCGACGCCCGCTATCGCCTGCACGTCTTGCTCCAGGCGCATATCGAGGAGCCTCTCGGACTTGTCGAGCAGCGAGGCTGATATCGGGATGCTGGCCTCGCGCTCGACCTGGAAGAGAATATTCTGCCACGTCATGCCGGCGAAGCGTTCGCCCATTTCTTCGATGCTGATCGGATAGCCTGCTTCGGTGAGAAGCTTGGATTCGACATCCGCAGCGATGATTTCCGAATCGACCAGAACGCCGTCGCAGTCGAAGATAATGAGGTCGAAGCCTTCCATTTACTCACGCCTTGTTTGGGATGATGCCCCTTTACACGATGCCTCGCAGAAGCTCAACCGACAGCGGGGCATGGCTGGATTGCGTGTCGCGGGCGGCTTCGATTTTACGGGTGTTCGCGGCTATTTGGTGGCTGGAAACAGTGCAAGAAACTGCCGTTCGCCTTCCGGGGAAAAGACCACGGAGCGGCTTTCCGCCGTGCGGCGGGCCCAGCCCTTCTCGAGGAAATTCGAAAGCAGGGCCTTGCCGAGGCTGCCGGCGAGGTGCGCCCGCCGTTCACTCCAATCCAGACAGGAGCGGCAGAGCGGCCGACGCGACGATTTCAGGGCGTGGACGTCGATTCCGATAGTTTTGAGCTCGGTTTCGCCGCTCTCCGTCAGGGCAAGACCGTCGCCCATGGCATCGATCGCTCCCTTGGCAATCAGGCTGTCGAGCATGCGAACGCCGTAGTCGCCGGCGAGGTGATCGTAGCAGATGCGGGCCTTGCGCAATGCCGGTTCCTTTGGCCCTGGCTTATGGCGCAGATGGCCGCGCCCTGCCGCAAAGCCCATGATGCTCTCCAGGAACTTGCCGACGCTGTCATCCGCCAGCGTGAAATAGCGATGGCGGCCCTGTTTGCGCTGCACGAGCAGATTGCCCGCTTCCAGCTTGGCAAGGTGCGTGCTCGCCGTCTGCACGGTAACACCGCCCGCCGCTGCAAGCTCGGTCGCCGTCAGCGCCCTGCCGCCCATCAATGCAGTCAGCATGTTGGCGCGGGCGGGGTCGCCGATCAGTGCGCCGATCTGAGCTATATCAGGTCCTTCCTTCATAGTTCGATCATAACCGAAGCATCGTCGTCGGACAATGTGCGAAAACTATCTCCAGACAACAAGGAGACGACGATGATTACTTGCTTCATCCGCTACGAGATCGATCCGTTCAAGAAGGAAGCCTTTGCCGAGTATGCCCGCAACTGGGGCCAGGCGATCCCGCGCAACGGTGCAGACCTGATCGGCTATTTCGCACCGCATGAGGGTTCGGCCACGACGGCTTACGGCGTGTACAATATCGAAAGCCTCGTCGCCTACGAGGCCTATCGCGCCCGTCTTGCCGCCGATACGCTCGGCAAGAAAAACTACGAGTTCGCCAAACGCGAACGTTTCATTCTCAAGGAAGATCGTATCTTCCTCAAAAACACTTCCCTTCCTCATGCAAAGCTGGTGATGCCATGATCGCTGTTATCTTCGAAGTCCTGCCCTTCATGGGCGAACGCCACACCTATCTCGATCTCGCCGGCGAGCTTCGCGGTGAACTGGAAAAGATCGACGGCTTCATCTCGATCGAGCGCTTCGAAAGCCTCACCAATCGTGGCAAGCTGCTTTCGCTTTCCTTCTGGCGTGACGAGGAGGCTGTGAAGACGTGGAGAAACCTGGAGGCGCACCGCGCCGCCCAGCACGCCGGCCGCAACGGCGTCTTCGCGGACTATCGGCTGCGCATCGGCCACATCGTCCGCGACTACGGCATGAACGACCGTGCCGAAGCGCCGGCGGATAGCCGCAAGGTGCACGACGTGGCGGCCTAACGAGAGCAGCCGTAAGGGCAGGGGCCGCTGCCCAACTCCTTCGGCGCCAAAGCGCCTGCGACTTATTTTCCCGAAATCGCTCATGCCTTCAGGCTTTGGTAACCAAACTGAGTAACCATAACAGACAGTAAAAAGCGTAATGTGTATGAGCGAGTTTCCAGATGGCGTCAGTATTTCCGCTTGCCGATCTCAAGGCCTCCGCAAAGCCGGACTCCTGGATCGACACGATCATCAAGGGCGATTGCGTTGCTGCCCTTGAAGCCCTGCCGAACCACTCCGTAGACGTAATTTTCGCCGATCCGCCGTACAATCTGCAGCTTGGCGGCACGCTGCATCGTCCCGATCAATCGCTGGTCGATGCCGTCGATGACGAGTGGGATCAGTTCGCCTCGTTCGAAGCCTATGACGCCTTCACCCGCGCCTGGCTGCTCGCGTGCCGCCGTGTCCTGAAGCCGACGGGCACGATCTGGGTGATCGGCTCCTATCACAATATCTTCCGCGTCGGCGCCACGCTGCAGGATCTGAACTTCTGGATCCTGAACGACATCGTTTGGCGCAAGACCAACCCGATGCCGAACTTCAAGGGCCGTCGTTTCCAGAACGCGCACGAGACGATGATCTGGGCGAGCCCGAACGCCAAGGCCAAGGGTTACACCTTCAACTACGACGCCATGAAGGCTGCCAACGACGACGTGCAGATGCGTTCCGACTGGCTGTTTCCGATCTGCAGCGGCAACGAGCGCCTGAAGGGCGACGACGGCAAGAAGGTGCACCCGACGCAGAAGCCGGAAGCGCTGCTTGCCCGCGTCATCATGGCTTCCTCGAAGCCCGGTGACATCATCCTTGACCCGTTCTTCGGCTCCGGCACGACGGGCGCCGTCGCCAAGCGCCTCGGCCGCCACTTCGTCGGCATCGAGCGCGAGCAGGACTACATCGACGCGGCCTCCGCCCGCATCGAAGCGGTGGAGCCGCTGGGCAAGGCTGAACTCACCGTCATGACCGGCAAAAAGCAGGAAGTCCGCGTGGCGTTCAACGTGCTGGTCGAAAGCGGCCTGATCAAGCCCGGCCAGGTGCTGACTGATGCGCGCCGTCGCTACAGTGCGATCGTTCGTGCTGACGGCACGGTCGCCTCCGGTGGCGAGGCCGGCTCCATTCATCGCCTTGGGGCAAAGGTTCAGGGCCTTGATGCATGCAACGGATGGACATTCTGGCACTTCGACGACGGGCAGTCCCTGCGCCCGATCGACGAATTGCGGTCCGTGATCCGCAGTGATCTGGCAAAGGCGGAATGACGCGCGCCTCGACCTGATCGAGACCCCCTTCTTCCGGTGTTTTGTACCTCCAGTTACGGAAGAAGGCCTGGCGCCCGGGATCAACACCCCGGGCGCTCTTCATTTTGGCTCGCGCGGCAGCGCAATTCCGTGTCATGTATCGGCGGCTGATGATCCGAAAGAGGCAAGGACCCCGCCATGTATCTTGCGATCATACTGTTGCTGATGCTTGTCCTGCCGCTGGGTTCGGTTGCCGCCGAAGCCCATTGGAGCGCGGACGCCAACGTCGTCTTCCTCGTCGGGAAATGGTTCGTCTTTTGGGGCGTCGGCCTGCGACTGCTCGTGGCAAGCCTGAAGCAGATCATCAACCCGGCCTTCACTGCGGAGACGATCTTCGGTGTCACCGATCACAAGGCGCAGGCATTGGTGCAGGAGATCGGCTTCGGCAATCTCTCGATCGGCATGCTTGGCATATTCAGCCTCTTCGAGCCGCGGTGGATTGTCCCGGCAGCGATCACCGCCTGCCTTTTCTACGGGCTCGCCGGTCTGAAGCATCTTCTCGAGCGGCCGAGAAAGAGGTCGAGGAAGATCGCGATGTTCTCCGACCTGTGGCTCTTCTTCGTGCTCGCTTTTTATCTTTCCGCAGCGTTCTTTCAAAACGCCTGATAGTCCGTTACCTCGACGTGAGTGACACGACCGTCGTCGTTGAAGGTGATCGTCTCTTCGCCTTCCCGGACGAGTGGCTTGCCCGTCTTGCTGTGCGTTGCGCGAACGGACCACACGGCGCGGCCGGCATTCGGGCTGACCTTCTCGACCAGCGTGTTGATTGCCGTCTGGTCCGGGTAGTCCTCGAAATACTTGCGGAAGGCGACCATGATCTCAGCCCGCCCCGACAGGCTTCCGACCCCGTTCGAGACATAGGTCGCGTCGTCCGCAAAATAGTCCTCGATCATATCGAAGTCGAGCGCGTTGATCGCGCCGTGAAAGCGTTTGATTTCCTCAACCGGATCGAATGCCATCGTCAGAGCCTCACGCCGCGCGCTGCAAGATCGGCGCGCAGCTTGTCGGCGCCGGTGAAGAGAACCGCATCCCAGCCGGCCGCCTTGGCGCCTTCGACGTTGGGGGCGGAGTCATCGATGAAGATTGTCGCCGCCGGATTGAGGCCGAAGCTCTTGGCGTGTGTTTCGTAGATCGCGATGTCGGGCTTGATGAGACCGACGTCGCCGGAAACGGTAACGCCGCGCGGCTTCGTCAGGAACGGAAAGCGGACCTGCGCTTCGCGGAAGGTGTCGGAAGCGAAGTTCGTCAGCATCGTCACGTCCTGGCCATCGGCAATCAGGCCTTCCATGATGGTGACGCTGTCGTCGTAGGAGAGGGGGACCATCTCGTGCCAGTATTTGCGGAAGGCCCGGATATGCTCCTCGCGATCCGGATGAACCTCGATCAGCAGGGCTTCAGCTTCCTCCCAGGTGCGGCCGCGATCCTGCTCGACGTTCCAGTCATGAGTGCAGACATTCTCGAAAAACCACTTGCGTTCGGCCTCATCGGGAATGAGGCGGCTGAACGGAATATTCGGATCGTAATGGATGAGTACTTTTCCAATGTCGAAAACAATATGGTCGATGGGCATCGATTAATCCTTGGCATGTTTGAACGCGAGCGGGATAGCCGCGGTGATTGCTTTTTTCATGACGGTCGGCAGTGCCTGCGAGTCAAGATTTGTAACCGGCTCCCACCAACCGTTATCCGTTTGAATTCGCGAGGGGATCGCGACGCGGTAAATCGACAGCCTGAGCTCGAAATGGGTGAAGACTTGGGTGATGGTCCCGCAAGGCTCCCAGGCAGCCGGGAAAGGCGCAGCATCGGCCGAAGTTTCCCCGTCCTGCCGCGCCGTCCAGTTGGTCGTCGGCACTTCCGTCATGCCGCCGAGCAGGCCGCTCTCGATGCGCCGCCGCAACAGAACGTCACCATCCGCGGTGACCGCAATAAAGGCTGCGCCCTGGCGGAGCGGCTTTTCCTTCTTGGCAGCCTTGACCGGAAAGTGCTCGGGATCGTGCAGGCGCAGCGCCTCGCAGGATCCCCTGAAGGGACAGAGCGAACAGGCGGGCCGCTTCGGCGTGCAGATCGTGGCGCCGAGATCCATCATTGCCTGCGCAAAGTCGCCGGGCCGATCCTGCGGCGTCAGCAGAGCCACCTTCTGTTTCATCAATGGTTTGGCAGCGGGTAGGGGCGTAGCGATCGCGTAAAGGCGCGAGATCACCCGCTCGACGTTGCCATCCATCACGGCTGCCTGCCGGTTGAAGGCTATCGCCGCCACCGCGGCCGCCGTATAGTCCCCGATGCCGGGAAGCGACTTCAGCCCCTCCTCGGTATCTGGAAAGATGCCGTTATGATCGGACGCGACGGCCTCGGCGCATTTCTTGAGGTTGCGGGCGCGGGCGTAGTATCCAAGCCCGGCCCAGGCCGCCATAACGTCTTCGCTGGCGGCATCGGCGAGGTCGCGCACGCTCGGCCAGCGTGCCAGGAAATTGGCGAAGTAGGGTTTCACCGCCGGCACCGTCGTCTGCTGCAGCATCACCTCGGAAAGCCAGACGTGATAGGGATCGGCCTTGATGCCGCGCGCCGCCATCGGCGGCGAGACGCGCCATGGCAGATCGCGATGGTGGCGGTCGTACCAGTCGAGAAGGGGCTTGGCGGCAGGCGCGTCCAGTGTCGTCGATGTCATCATTTGCCGTCGTGAGGGGAAGTGCCCTATACTTGGCGAAGCAATGCCGCGCGATCAAGGCAGTGGTGCCTGAACGCAGCGCGATCTGAAGGTTTCGATGAGTTATCCACGCAAAGGTGAAAAGCAGATCTCCGAATTGGCCAACGGGCTGATCGATCCCGTGCTGGCGCGCCGCGCCGGAATCAACACGGCGCTGCTCGGCTCGTGGGATGAAATCGCCGGTGCAGAGTTCGCCGACTGCACGCGTCCGGAAAAGATTGCCTGGGCGCGCGGCAACGACGAGGGCAGCTTTCGGCCCGGTGTGCTCACGATCGCCTGCGAGGGCGCACGCGCGCTGTTTTTGACCCATGCGCAAGGCGAGTTGATCCAGCGCGTCAACAGCTTCTTCGGATTTGCCGCCGTCCACCAGATCCGTATCGTCCAGAAACCCGTCTATCCGGTGGTGAAGCGCTCCCGCACGCCTCCTCCCTTGAAGGGGGCGGCTGCGGCAAAGCTGGAGGATATGATGGAGGGGATCGAGGGCGATAAGCTGCGCGAAGCCGTGAAGCGGCTCGGCACGGCCGTGCTGGGCAAGCGCGGTCGCTAACGCCTTGCAAGTGTTGGCGCGGCAATTCTGTCCGCAATTTAATCGGGCTGTCCAACCAAGGTCACAATTCTTTGAAGAAAGTTCGCGAGCCGTGTCTTGTTCAGGACTTCGAGGCGCTATATCGGACTCACAGCCATTACTCTCATTTATGGGGACCTTCATGCCGATTTCTGAAATGCAACTGACGAAACGCCAGCTTCTGGGCGGCGTGGCTGCCGCGACCGCGACCCTGGCGGTTTTCAGTAGCGCGCATGCCGCTGTCGAAGTGCCTCAGCCCGATGGCGAGGTCGACATGGCCGCCGTGCTGAAGCCGGGCGCGCTGCCGGAAATGGTGCTTGGCAAGGAAGACGCCCCGGTAACGATCGTCGAATACATGTCGATGACCTGCCCGCACTGCGCTCACTTCCACACGACGACCTTCGACGCGATCAGGAAGAAGTATGTCGACACCGGCAAGGTCCGCTTCATCATCCGCGAATTCCCCTTTGATCCGCGCGCCGCTGCCGCCTTCATGCTGGCCCGCTGCAATCCGCAGAAGCCGGAAGAAATGAGCACGCCGGAACAGTATTTCGCGATGGTATCCATGCTCTTCAAGCAGCAGCAGACCTGGGCCGCTGCCGATGACGGCCGCGCTGCACTGCTGCAGATGGCCAAACTTGCTGGATTTACTGAGGATAGCTTCACGAAGTGCTTGACGAACCAGAAGCTGCTGGATGAAGTGAACGCAACGCGGGAACGAGGTTCCAAGGAGTTTGGCGTCAATGCCACGCCGACGTTCCTCATCAACGGCAAGCGCTTTTCTGGAGACATGACGGTTGACACCATGTCGGCCCTTATCGACAGCCTGCTCTAATCTGAACCGTATCCGATCGACGGGCGACGGCGGAAGCCGTACGCCCGTCTTTTGCTTTATCAGGCGCGGGGACGCGGCATGAAGTTCAACAAGCTTCGCGTCGTCGGCTTCAAGTCCTTCGTCGAACCCACCGAATTCATCATCGAGCGCGGACTGACCGGTATCGTCGGCCCGAACGGCTGCGGCAAGTCGAACCTCGTCGAAGCGCTCCGCTGGGTGATGGGCGAGAATTCCTACAAGAACATGCGCGCGTCCGGCATGGACGATGTCATCTTCTCCGGCTCCGGCAATCGTCCCGCCCGCAACACCGCTGAAGTAGCACTCTATCTCGACAATGCCGAGCGTACGGCGCCCGCTGCCTTCAACGACAGCGACGAGATCCAGGTCACGCGCCGCATCGAGCGGGAGCAGGGATCGATCTACCGCATCAACGGCAAGGAAAGCCGCGCCAAGGACGTACAGCTTCTCTTTGCTGACGCCTCCACCGGCGCCCGTTCGCCGTCCATGGTCGGGCAAGGACGGATCGGCGAGTTGATCTCGGCAAAGCCGCAGGCCCGCCGCCAGTTGCTTGAAGAGGCAGCCGGCATATCAGGCCTGCATTCGCGCCGTCACGAAGCCGAGCTTCGCCTGCGTGCCGCCGAAAGCAATCTCGAACGTCTCGACGACGTGACTTCTCAACTGGAGAGCCAGATCGAGAGCCTGAAGCGTCAGGCCCGCCAGGCAAGCCGTTTCAAGGCGCTGTCCGCGGATATACGCGCCCGCGAGGCGCTGCTTCTGCACATCCGCTGGGTTCAGGCCAAGGAGGCCGAAGCCGAGGCCGATAGCGCGCTCAATCAGGCCACCGTCGTCGTCGCCGAAAAGGCGCAGATGCAGATGGAGGCCGCCAAGGTTCAGGGCATTACAAGCCTGAAGCTGCCGGAATTGCGGGACGCCGAAGCACGCGCCGCTGCCGCGTTGCAGCGCCTGCAGATCGCCAAGACCCAGCTCGAGGAGGATGCCAACCGCATCCTGCGCCGTCGCGACGAACTGACCCGCCGTCTTGCGCAGCTCGGCGAGGATATCCGCCGCGAGGAGCGGCTGGTTGCCGATAACGCCGAAATCCTGGCGCGGCTGGATGCCGAAGAGAGCGAGATCACTGAGATCCTTGCCGATTCCGGCCGTTTTGCCGAGGAGACACGCGAGGCCTTCGAGGAGGCTGCCGCAAAGCTCGCCGACAGTGAGCGCACTTTTACCGCGTTGACAGCCGAACGCGCCGAGGCTGCAGCCGGGCGCAACCAGCTCGAGCGCGCCATTCGCGACCTTGCCGATCGCAAGATGCGCCTTGAACGGCAGATGGATGAGGCCAACCGCGAGCTGTCGGCCATCGGGGAGAAGATTTCCAGCCTGCCCGATCCGGACGAGAAGCGGGACGTGGTCGAGGCGGCCGAGCAGGCTCTTGCCGAGGCGGAAGCCGCAATCCAGGGCGTCGAGCAGGCCTTGGCCGCTGCCCGCCAGACCGAGGCTCTTTCCCGATCGCCTGTCGATCAGGCGCGTGCGAAGCTGAACGCCATCGAAACGGAAGCCCGGACCATTTCGCGCATGCTGGCTGCCGGTGCCGCGGCAGGCGAATATGCACCCGTTGCCGATGAACTTCGCGTCGATCGCGGCTTTGAGACGGCGCTCGGTGCGGCCCTTGGCGACGACATCGAATCCCCGCTCGATCCGAAGGCGCCGGTGCATTGGTCCGGCCATGGTGACGGTGCCGCCGACCCGGCATTGCCGGCTGGCGCGACGCCGCTGATCGACCATGTGCGCGCTCCTGCGGCACTGATGCGCCGCCTGAAGCAGATCGGCCTCGTCTCCGGTTCGGATGCGGCAACCCTGATGAGGGACCTCAAGCCAGGCCAACGCCTGGTGACCAAGGAGGGCGCCGTCTATCGATGGGACGGCCATGTCACCGGCGCGGATGCGCCGAGTGCGGCGGCACTCCGGCTGGCACAGAAGAACCGGCTCGCCGAACTGGAAAGCGAAGCCGCGCTTGCCCGCGACATACTTGATGAAGCGGAGGAACGCCTGGCGAGTGCGGCCGATGCCATCCGACTTCAGGAACAGCGCCTCGCCGAGGCGCGCGAGAAGAGCCGTATATCCGCGCGGCAACTCGCCGAGGCGCGCGAAGCGCTGGCAGCGGCCGAGCGGGCCTCTGGCGATCTCATCCGCCGCCGTGATGTCATTGCAGAATCTGTCAGCCAGCTACAGATCCAGCTTGAAGATCTCTCGATCCAGGAAGAGAACGCCCGGATCGAGTTGGAAGACGCCCCTGATTTGATGGCGATCGACGTACGGCTTCGAGCGCAGCAGGCGGAAGTCGCGACCGATCGTGGCGCACTTGCAGAAGCGCGGGCACGCCATGAAAGCCTGAACCGCGAGAACGAAGCCCGTCAGCGCCGCATCATTGCCATCGGGCAGGAGCGCGAGACCTGGCGCCAGCGCGCTGCCAGCGCCGAGGACCACATCGCGACACTTCGCGACCGCGAGGAGGAGGCGCGGGAGGAAGCGTCTGAGCTCGAAATGGCGCCCGATGAGTTCGACGACAAGCGCCGCGCGCTCTTGACCGAACTCCAGAAGGCCGAGGAAGCACGTCGCCACGCGGCCGATGTGCTTGCTGAAGCCGAGCTCGTCCAGCGTGACGCCGACCGCAAGGCGGCGACAGCGCTTTCCGAACTCGCCGAAAGCCGCGAGCGCCGCGGTCGCGCCGAAGAGCGGCTGGTCTCGGCGCGCGAAAAGCGACAGGAAACCGAGGCCCGAATTCGTGAGGCGCTAAACGTTGCGCCGCACGAGGCGCTTCGGCTTGCCGGACTTGAGTCGCTGCAGGCAGCACCCGATCTTCGCGAGGTCGAGCGCGAACTCGAACGCCTCAAGATGGAGCGCGAGCGCCTTGGCGCCGTGAACCTGCGCGCCGAGGAAGAACAGAAGGAACTGAGCGGGAAGCTCGAAGCGCTGATCAAGGAACGCGACGACGTGATCGATGCGATCCGCAAGTTGCGTGGCGCGATCCAGAGCCTTAATCGCGAGGGTCGCGAGCGCCTGCTCGCCGCGTTCGACGTGGTCAACGGCCAGTTCCAGCGCCTTTTCACCCATCTTTTCGGCGGAGGAACGGCCGAACTGCAACTGATCGAATCCGATGATCCGCTCGAGGCAGGCCTGGAAATTCTCGCCCGTCCGCCGGGCAAGAAGCCGCAGACGATGACGCTCCTTTCGGGCGGCGAGCAGGCGCTGACGGCAATGGCACTGATCTTTGCCGTCTTCCTGACCAATCCGGCCCCGATCTGCGTGCTGGACGAAGTGGACGCCCCGCTCGATGACCACAATGTCGAGCGCTATTGCAACCTGATGGACGAAATGGCCGCCTCCACCGAGACGCGTTTCGTCATCATCACACATAATCCGATCACCATGGCGCGCATGAACAGGCTGTTCGGCGTGACGATGGCGGAGCAGGGGGTATCGCAGCTCGTGTCGGTCGATCTTCAGACCGCCGAACAACTGCGCGAGATTGCCTGAGCCAAAGGCTGGGAAAAGCCCAAAAAAAGTCTGCCAGAATGGGCTGACTCCACCATTCAGGTAATGTTTTCCTACCGATCTTGTATTAGAGATTGCTTCATGGTGTCGCCGAATTACCGCGAAAAGGTATCGGCTGCATGGTTTCCTGCGCGACGCGCTCGGAGCAATATGGTTTTGGCTCTGACAGTCCGTATGGACGGAACCCCCCGTCCGGTTTTCCTGGCTGGACGGACATAAGGCTTTGCGGGACTTTGTTGCAGTCCCGCAAAGCTTTTTCTCCCCTCAATCGCTTCAGTCTGTCGCAGTTATTGTGCGCCGCAACATTTCGGCCGCATTTGTCGATTTTCATTTCAACACCAAGGGATTAAGTTGATCCGGATTTGGTGTTGGGGGGAATATGACCAAGTGGGTCTATACATTTGGCAATGGTCAGGCAGAGGGTAGTGCCCTTGAGGGCGAGCGTTTGGGCGGCAAAGGCGCAAACCTCGCGGAAATGTGCAACCTGGGTCTGCCTGTCCCTCCTGGTCTGACGATCATCGCCGGCGCCTGCTCTGCCTACTACAAGAACGGACGGCAGATTGCAGAAGAGCTGAAGGCACAGGTCCGCGCGGGCATTCAAGGGATCGAAGAAATTACCGGCCGGCGGTTCGGCGCGGGCGATCGGCCGCTGCTCTTGTCCGTGCGCTCGGGAGCGCGCGTTTCGATGCCGGGGATGATGGACACCGTCCTCAATCTCGGCCTCAACGATGAAACCGTACAAGCGCTCGGCCACGATGCCGGCGACGCACGGTTCGCCTGGGATAGCTACCGCCGTTTCATCCAGATGTATGCCGACGTCGTCATGCGTCTCGATCACGAGGTGTTCGAGGAGATCCTCGAGGACGAGAAGGCGCGGCTCGGCTATGAGTTTGATACCGAACTGACCGCCAACGAATGGCAGCACGTGGTCTCGCTCTACAAGAGCCTGATTGAGGAGGAGCTGGGCGAGGAGTTTCCTCAAGATCCCGAGGTGCAGCTATGGGGCGCTGTAGGCGCCGTCTTCGCCAGCTGGATGAGCGTCCGCGCAGTCACCTATCGCCAGCTTCACAATATTCCCGAAGGCTGGGGCACGGCGGTCAACATCCAGGCGATGGTCTTCGGAAACCACGGTAATTCGTCCGCGACCGGTGTTGCCTTCACGCGCAATCCGTCGACGGGCAATAAATCGCTCTATGGCGAATTCCTCGTCAATGCGCAGGGCGAGGATGTGGTTGCCGGCATCCGCACGCCGCAGAGCATTACCGAGGAGGGACGCATCAGCTCCGGTTCCGAACGACCGTCGATGGAAAAGCTGATGCCGGATGCCTTCAAGGAGCTGTCAGGCATCTGTTCCGAGCTTGAAACGCATTATCGCGAGATGCAGGACATCGAGTTCACCATCGAGCGCGGAAAGCTCTGGATGCTGCAGACCCGCGCGGGCAAGCGCTCGACGCGCGCTGCGATGAAGATCGCCGTCGACATGGTAGATGAGAAACTCATCACCGAAGAAGAAGCGGTGCTTCGCATCGAACCTTCGTCACTGGACCAGCTCCTGCACCCGACGATTGACCCGCGTGTTACCCGCGAGATCATCGGCACCGGCCTGCCGGCCTCGCCCGGCGCGGCGACCGGCGAGATCGTCTTCACCGCCGAGGAGGCCGTGACAGCGTCCGAGGAGGGGCGCAAGGTTATCCTGCTGCGTGTCGAGACCAGTCCAGAAGACATCCACGGCATGCACGCGGCCGAGGGCATTCTGACGACACGTGGCGGCATGACCAGCCATGCCGCCGTTGTCGCACGCGGCATGGGCATCCCCTGCGTGGTCGGCGCTGGTGGCATGCGCATCGACGCCCGCAACGAGCGGCTGATCGGCGTCGGCGTCACGCTGAAGAAGGGCGACGTCATCACCATCGACGGTTCGGCTGGGCAGGTGTTGAAGGGTGACGTGCAGATGATCCAGCCGGAGCTCTCCGGCGATTTCGGGCGCATCATGCAATGGGCCGATCGGGCGCGGCGCATGACCGTGCGCACCAATGCCGATACGCCGGCTGATGCGCGCGCGGCTCGCTCCTTCGGTGCCGAGGGCATCGGCCTTTGCCGCACCGAGCACATGTTCTTCGAGGGCGACCGCATTCATCTGATGCGCGAGATGATCCTGGCGGAGGATGAAACCGGCCGCCGCGCCGCTCTCGATAGCCTGCTGCCGGTCCAGCGCCACGATTTCACCAGCCTGTTCAACGTCATGCACGGCCTGCCGGTGACGATCCGTCTGCTCGATCCGCCGCTGCACGAATTCCTGCCGAAGACGGACGAGGAGATCGCCGACGTTTCCGCCGCAATGGGCATGGACGCTGCAGCACTGCGCCAGCGCGTCGATGCGCTGCATGAGTTCAATCCGATGCTCGGCCATCGCGGCTGCCGACTGGCGATTTCCTACCCTGAAATTGTCGAGATGCAGGCGCGCGCCATTTTCGAGGCGGCGGTCGCGGCAGCCCATGAAACGGGTGCTGCCGTCGTGCCCGAGATCATGGTGCCCCTGGTTGGGTTGCGCTCCGAGCTGGACTACGTCAAGGAGCGCATCGACGCCATCGCCGGGGACGTCATGGCGGAGGCCGGCATGCGGATCGACTACCTGGTCGGCACGATGATCGAACTGCCGCGTGCAGCCCTCAGGGCCCATATCATCGCCGAAGCGGCGGAGTTCTTCTCCTTCGGCACCAACGACCTGACGCAGACAACCTTCGGCATCTCGCGCGACGATGCATCCGCCTTTATTCCGACCTATCAGCGCAAGGGGATCATCGAGCACGATCCCTTCATTTCGCTGGATTTCGACGGTGTCGGGGAGTTGATCCGCATTGCCGCCGAACGCGGTCGGCGCACGCGCAATGACATGAAGCTCGGGATTTGCGGCGAACATGGCGGCGATCCGGTATCCATCCATTTCTGCGAGGAAATCGGATTGGACTACGTGTCCTGTTCACCCTTCCGCGTGCCGATTGCCCGGCTTGCCGCCGCGCAGGCGGTGATTACCAATGGCGCCCGTATCCGCGACCGTAGTAAGGACGGTCGAGATCATAGGACATCTGCAACATGAGCATATCGCTGTCGTAACGCGCCTGGGCACGGCGATAGAGATCGATGCGCTGCATGCAGGTCGCGAAGCCCTCCGTGCCGCGCCGGAAGCCATAGCGTAAGCATTGAGCCTCGTCGGCGGCGCGCCGCTCTTCCGGCGTCATTGTTTGGCAGGCCGAGAGGCCGATTGATAGCGCGGCAAGCGCGAGAGCTAAAACGAGCGTACGCATCGACATGTCTCTGCAATCAAAACTCTGCGCCATCAGATGACGCCAATCGGCGGTTACAGTCAACCAAAAGAATAACTTAGGCCGAAGCGGTGCGCTTGCATCGCTGCTTTCAACGCCTGTGGCCTTCCGTCTGTGGAGGATCGTCTGTAAGAAGACGGCTCGGACGACATTGGAAGATAAACATGGCACTACGCGATCGATTCTCGAAGAAACTGACCTGCCCGCAATGCGGCAACGCCGGCTTTGCGGAAGCGTCCGAGACGGATGATCCGAAGCGCAAGCATCCGGGCTTTAGCGTCGATCATCTACCGCGCGGCTTCTTCATCCAGCGCGCCTCCAACCATCAGGAAACTTCCATGATCAATTGTGAGTGCGGGCGCAAATTCCCGTTCCGCAGCCTGGCTGAAGCAGCGGCGCAACGCGATTAGAGCCGAAAGGCTCTAGCTCAGAACCGTTCAAGAACCTTGATGAAGGCGTCGGCGAAGCGGATGAGGTGGGCCGTCGCAGGATCCGGCGCTTCCATGCGGATTTCCGTGCCGCTGTGATCCAGCACGGCAAGAACGACACGCATCTGTTCGCTCATGGACGGGATGCGCAGCACTGCAATGCGCTTGCAATCGTCCATCAATCCCTCGGCGGGAAGATCAAACAGGAATTCTCCGCCAGCCTTGGCGGATGCTACGCGGACGGTTTCGCAGAAGTCGGATTTGCCATCGTATCCGTCGAGCGACAATTCCAGTTCCAGAAGCTCTATCGGCAGAAGCGGATCTGCATGATCGGCTGCGCCCAGCGTCGGCGACTGGGTTCCCGATGCGGGCTCCGGTGCAATCATTGCCCTTCTCCTGTTGGTCGGTTGCGACCCAAACCATACAACTGCAAATCAAGGAATATCAGAAAATGCTTACGCACGCCATTGTCGTCTTCCCCGTGGATTGCGCCCATCGGAATGACACAACAGTTTCAATTTAGGCGAATCTTGCACTAAACAAGTGGAGGGCGATTTTGCGCGTTCATGCGGGACGCGCCGCTTGCGAGTAACCGGTAAGTTTGATGGCAATCCGTTTCGACCGCCCTGTTTCAAATGCTGCCCGCTTCTCGCGGCGCTTCGCAGCGTTTGCCCTGGTTCTCTGCCTTGCGGCTTTGGTTGGTCATCGCTTCGCCGGCCTTTCTACGCCATACCTTGTGCTGGTTCTGCTCGTCTCCGCGGGCTTCGCGCTGCTTGGGACCTTGCTTGCCGTTGCCGGGCTGCGCAGCCTCTGGCTGACGGGTGCCGAAGGCGGGCTCGATGCCTTGAAAGCCTTGATTTATGTGGCCCTTCCGCTCGCCATCGGCGGGATTGCCGCCGAACGCTATTTCGCGCTGCCGGCGATCTACGACGTGTCAACCGATATCGTCTCGGCGCCGGACTGGCTGAAGACGCCGAACGCAGATCAGATCTGGCTGAAGCGAGAGCCGGCGGTCACGCCTGAGGACCGCGAAAAGCAGCTCGAAGCCTACCCGGAACTCACAGGCCGTCGCTACGACGGCGCTATCGACCGCGTGCTCGAAGCCGTCAAGAAGGTCGCCAAGGAGAATGGCATCCGCATTACCCGCGCCGACGGTGACAGCGAGCCAAGCCCCGATCTCGAGAAGCGACCGGCGAAGCCGCAGCCAGATGACGCCGCGGTTGCTGAGGCGCCAGAAGCCGTGCCGGTCCCGACGCCACGGCCCTACGACGACGACGTTGCGCAGCTGATTCGCCGGGCCAATGGCGTAACGCTGCAGGGCGAAACCCGCACCTTGGTTCTCGGCCTGCGTTTCGACATCGTCATCCGCTTGCGGGAGGAAGCGGAAACCACCTTCGTCGACGTCAGGGTCGCCTCGCGCTACGGCCCGCATGATCTCGGCCTCAGCGCCGATATCGCGGAGAACTACCTCAAGGCGCTCGATTCCGAATTGCTCGGCATCGCTGGCAGCTAGCCTCGTTCGCCTCAATATCTGCCATCGAAGACGATGACAGGCTTGTCGTCGGCAAATACAGGCGCCGACGTAAGCTATTTCCGTGTTGCAGGTCGGTAGGAGCCGAAAAGGGCAGGCGGTCCATCCGTTTCGATCTCACCCCGCTCCACCAGATCCTCGATATGGGCAAGAACCGAAAGCGCGGCAGCGCCATGCAGGCGCGGATCCGTCTCGCGATAGATCACCTTCACCATGTCGGGGATGTTCGTATCGCCAGCGCGGATGCGGCCGAGCACGGCGCGTTCGCGCATCCGCCGATGCGTCTTCAGGGCTCGCATGAAAGAGATCGGCTTGCGGACGGGGCCGCCATGTCCGGGAAGCAGCAGGCGGTCGTGCCTCTCGATCAGCTTGTCGAGGGAGGCCATGTAGTCGGCCATCGAGCCATCGGGCGGCGCGACGATGGAGGTAGCCCACCCCATGACATGATCGGCGGAAAACAGGATCCCGGTTCCCTCGAGCGCGAAGGCCGCGTGATTGGCGGTATGCCCGGGCGTCAACACGCCCGTCAGCCCCCAGCCGTCGCCCTCGATCGTCTCGCCGTCGCCGATTGTGACGTCGGGCCGGAATTCCAGGTCCGAGCTTTCGGCGAAGGGATTGATCTCGCCCTGATGCAGTGGCCGGGCAGCGCGGTGTGGTCCCTCGGCGACGATCCGCGCCCCGGTCGCCGCCTGCAGGCGCCGAGACAGCGGGGAGTGGTCGCGATGGGTATGACTGATGAAGATATGGGTGACCTCGCGTCCATCGAGCGCTGCCATCAATGCCTGCAAGTGTGCCTCGTCCTCCGGCCCAGGATCGATGACCGCCACGGAGCGATCCCCGACGATGTAGCTGTTCGTGCCGTGAAACGTGAAGGCGCTCGGATTGTTGACCGTAATGCGCTGCACGTCTGAGGCAACAGGCACGGCCTGGCCATAGGCGGGCTCGAAGGCCAAATTGAACTCGGGACTTGCCATTTACTTGTATTCGATCTCGATGAAGGACATCGGCTGATCGCCGGCATTGACGACATTGTGCTCGATTCCGGCGTCGCGGCGGTAGGCAGCGCCCTTGGCAATATCGACCCTGCGGCTGCCGTCCTTTTCCTCCAGCAGGAACTGGCAATCGGTCATCGGCACGACGACATAGCCCATCCCATGTGTATGGATGCCCGTATCGGCTCCCGGCTCGAAGTCCCAGCGCGTGATCCGAACCACGGCATCGTCGAGCAGCAGCGTTGCGAGGGCAGGCGGGCGGGCGCGGTACTGGCTCATCGTTACTCCATCGTCCTGGACGGCTGACGCGAGACCTAGCATGGTGACGCAAAATGCGCACAGAAATATGCAATGGCCCGAAACTTAATGATTGTGACGTCAAGCGAGCTTTGCTAAGCAGGCGTCGATTTGGCAAGCGGGTCTCCGCTTTCAAGCTCTGGTGGGGCGTCGCCAAGCGGTAAGGCACCGGTTTTTGGTACCGGCATTCCCAGGTTCGAATCCTGGCGCCCCAGCCATTGAATTCCGGGTCCGTTCTGGACACATAGGTTACGTTTTATTCCTGAGACATAGGTAACACTTTTGGACCGAAAGGGTTCGGCAAAGGTTCAAGCCTGCATGTCTCATCATCGAAGTATCCCAGATCGTAGTCCATAAAGCTTGTCAGCCAGATATGGTCTTCGACCTGTTTGATGCCGACGGCCTGACCGGCGAAGACCAGACTGAGATTGATCTTCTTCCGCTTGTAGCAGATGCGTCCGCATGTTGTGACGGTGACTGTCTGGTCGTGGAACGGGTAGTCGAGATCGGGTAGGCCGCGGTAGGCGCGCGGTGACGCGTCGTAGCGCTCTGCCGGGTAGGCCATGTTGAGCGCCTGGTGGGGCCGCTCGCTGTTGAACTCCTCGACGAAGTCGTCGAAGCGGGCTTGCTGCTGCAGGAAATTGTCTCCGGCCGGCTTGGTTGTCTCAAGTTTCAGTGTCAGATGCATGCGTTCATGGCGGCCGAGCCGAGACAGATTGAACAGTCCGTTGGGGCTAGCGAAAGGCACTCCGTTGTCGGTTCTGATCGCCTTGGGCAGGCCGAACTCCTTGAAGACGCGTTCGAAAACGGTGAAGGCGTAGACTTCCTTGGTCGTGTGCAACGCTTCGCAGGCCAAAAGATAGCGGCTGGCGAAGTCGGTGATCGTCAACGGGTAGCAATAGCGCTTATCGGCAAGCATGAACTCGCCTTTGTAATCGGCGCACCACAGGTCGTTGGGCAGCCCAGGATTGGAGAGTGCTGTTCCTTCAGCCCGGTTGCGCCGCCGCCTACCGTGCTTGACCAGGCCGTTGCGGTCGAGGACGGCATGCACGGTTGAGATCGCCGGCGTGTGAACATCCGGATACAGCCGCGCCAGCCGCTCCCTGATCTTCGGTGCGCCCCAGTTGGGCTTGTCCKGCTTGGTCCGCACAATCAGCTTCTCGATTTGGAAAGGAAGCTGATTGGCGTGCCGGTAAGGCCGTCGCGATCGATCTGTCAGTCCTTCCAGACCGCTGTCGTTATAGCGGCTGATGATCTTGTGACCGGTCTTGCGGGAGATGCCGAATTCGCGGCACAGCGCCGCTATCTTCTCGCCATCCAGAACCCGC
>NZ_JBFTIN010000031.1:0-71999 GCF_056394785.1 Rhizobium sp. 10N414
TCGTTGGAGCACCAGACCGTGACTTCCTTCGGGCCGTCCGCCGTGTGTCGCGTGGCGCGCGGAAAGCTGCCGCGGTGACGCTCAAGATCGGCAAAAACGCGATAGCGACCTTCGCTGTGAAGGCCATCCAGCTCGCTTTTGAAAAACGCTTCGAAATCCATGTCATGCTCCAGTGTCGTGCGAGCGTTTGTTGCCAACCGACGCACGCACGTCAACCCTTTGCCATCGCTTTACCATCAACTGCGGCAAAAGGCCCATAGCCTTGAATTATTTTAATTCGAAAAAGCTCGTTTTGGCCAGACGCAGCGAAGAATCGCGAGGCAGACACGCCGCCTCGCGATCCGACCGTTTGTGTCAGCCCGCCTCGGCGACGGCGCGTTTGGCCATCACTTTGATCAGGTTGGCGCGGTATTCCGCACTCGCATGCAAATCCGACATCAGTCCGGCAGGATTGACATCGATGCCAGCGATCGAACCGGCGGACCAGTTCGCTTTGAGGGCGGTTTCCATGGCGGTTTCGCGGAAGACGCCGTTGGCTCCCGCCCCGGTGACGGCAACCCTTACGCCACCAGCGCCCTTGGTAACGAAGACCCCCGTCATCGCATAACGCGATGCCGGATTTGGAAACTTCGAATATCCCGCTTTCTCGGGCGTCTCGAAACTGATGGCGGTGACCAGTTCACCATCTTCCAAGGCCGTCTCGAACAAGCCGGTAAAGAAATCGTCAGCAGCAATCTCGCGCTTGTTGGTGACGATGCTGGCATTCAGCGCCAACATGGCCGAGGGATAGTCCGCCGCAGGATCGTTGTTGGCAATCGAACCACCGATCGTGCCCATATGACGGACATGCGGATCGCCGATCATGCCGGCAAGGTCGCAGATGGCGGGACAAACCGCACGCAGAGCCGCTGATGCAGCGACTTCGGCGTGCGATGTGGCCGCCCCGATGGTCACCTTGCGACCATCGACCTTGATGCCCTGCATCGCCGGAATATGCCTGAGATCGACGAGGTCGCTCGGCGCGGCGAGACGCTGCTTCATCGTCGGTATGAGCGTCATGCCGCCGGAGACATATTTGCCTTCGGATGTTCCCGAAATCATCCTGACGGCTTCATCGACCGAGGACGCGCGGTGATAGTTGGTCTGATACATCGTCGTTCCTCCTCAATGAACCGCGCGCGCTGCCATCCACACTTTCTGTGGTGTGGCGGGCATCGTCAGCATGTTGTTGCCGATGGCATCGGTGATGGCATTGATGAGTGCCGGAGGAGACCCGATCGCGCCAGCCTCGCCGCACCCCTTGATGCCGAGCGGATTGCTCGGGGACGGCGTTACCTGATGCGACACCTTGAACGACGGCAAGTCGTCGGCGCGCGGCATGGCGTAGTCCATGAAACTTGCCGTCAACAACTGACCGTTCTCGTCATAATGCACGCCCTCGAGCAGGGCCTGACCGATCCCCTGCGCAATACCGCCATGCACCTGGCCCTCGACAATCATCGGATTGATGATGTTGCCGAAATCGTCCGCAGCGACGAACTGGATGATCTCGGTCTTGCCGGTTTCCGGATCGACCTCGACTTCGCAGATATAGCAGCCGGCGGGGAAGGTGAAGTTGGACGGGTCGTAGAAGGCAGTTTCCTTCAGCCCCGGCTCCATGCCGCCCGGCAGGTTGTGTGCGGTGTAGGCGGCCAGCGCCACCTGGAACCAGGGAAGGCTCTTGTCTGTACCGGCAACCTTCACCTCACCGTTCTCGATGACGATATCGCTTTCGTCGGCTTCCATCAGATGGGCGGCGATCTTCTTGGCCTTGGCTTCGACCTTGTCGAGCGCCTTGACCACAGCAGACATGCCGACAGCGCCTGAACGCGAGCCGTAGGTGCCCATGCCCATCTGCACCTTGTCGGTGTCGCCATGCACGATCGACACGCTCTCCAGCGGAACGCCGAGACGATCCGACACAAGCTGCGCGAATGTCGTCTCGTGCCCCTGCCCGTGGCTGTGCGACCCGGTGAGCACTTCTATCGTGCCTACCGCATTGACGCGAACCTCTGCCGACTCCCACAAGCCGACGCCCGCACCAAGCGATCCGACCGCCTGCGAGGGCGCTATGCCGCACGCCTCGATGTAGCAGCTCATGCCGAGACCGCGCTTCAGGCCGCGGTTGGCAGCCTCGGCCTTGCGCGCCGGGAAGCCGTTCCAGTCGGCCGCCTGCATCGCCGCATTGAGCGATGCTTCGTAGTCGCCCGCGTCATAGTTCATGATCACAGGCGTCTGATGCGGGAAGGCCCGGATGAAGTTCTTCCGCCGCAACTCGGCGGGCGAAATACCAAGCTCGCGGGCCGCCGTTTCCATCGTCCGTTCAAGCAGGAAGGTCGCCTCGGGACGGCCGGCACCACGATAGGCGTCAACCGGCGCGGTGTTGGTGTAGACCGTCCGCACGTTGGCATGGATGGCCGGAATATCGTATTGGCCGGACAGCAGCGTCGCGTAGAGATAGGTCGGAACCGCCGACGAAAACAGCGACATATAGGCGCCGAGATTGCAGATGGTGTCGACCTTCAGCCCGATGATGCGATGGTCGCTGTCGAAAGCCATTTTGACCTTGGAGACGTGGTCGCGGCCATGCGCATCCGTGAGGAAGGCCTCCGTGCGATCGGAGTTCCATTTCACCGGCACGCCTGTTTTCTTGGAAGCCCAGAGACAGACGATCTCCTCAGGATAGATGTAGATCTTCGAGCCGAAGCCGCCGCCGACATCTGGGGCGATCACCCGAAGCTTGTTCTCGGGCGCGACATTGTAGAACGCGCTCATCACGAGGCGCGCGACATGCGGGTTCTGGCTGGTCGTGTAGCAGGTATAGTGATCTTCGGCAGCGTCATAGATACCGAGCGCAGCGCGCGGCTCCATCGCATTGGGAGACAGGCGGTTGTTGTGGATCTCGATTTCCGTGACGTGCGCCGCTTCGGAAATGGCCTTGTCGGTTGCCGCACCATCGCCGAGCTGCCAGTCGAAGATCAGGTTGTTCTGAGCTTCCGGATGAAGTTGCGGCGCTCCTGGTTTCAGCGCCTCGACTGCCTCGACGACCACAGGCAATTCCTCGTAGTCGATGACGACGGCTTCCGCGGCATCGCGCGCTTCGGCGAGCGAGTCTGCGACAACGATGGCAACGGCATCGCCGACATAACGAACGGTCTCCACCGCCAGCGGGCGCCAGGCGCCCATCTTCATCGGCGAACCATCCTTCGAATGGATCATCCAGCCGCAGATGAGGTTGCCGATCCCGTCAGCGAGCAACTGCTTGCCATCAAGCACGTCGATAACACCCGGCATTGCCTTTGCCGAGGCGGCATCAATCCTCGTGATCTTGGCATGCGCATGCGGACTGCGGATGAAATAGGCGAATTTCATGCCCGGCACGACCATGTCGTCCGTGTAACGGCCCTTGCCGGTCAGGAACCGCTTGTCTTCTTTTCGTGCGACGCGCGCACCAATTCCTTCAACACCCATAATGTCCTCCCAATGGGGTTTCGGGCCTGGCATTCCGCCAAAGAGAATCGTGTTCGGCAGTCAGCCAGACAATCCTGAGAGCTACTCGGCCGCCTGCTTGGCAGCGCCATGCATCTGCTCGTTGGCAGACAGAACGGCTTTGACGATGTTGTGGTAGCCGGTGCAGCGACAGATATTGCCGTCGAGCTCATGGCGGACCGTTTTCTCGTCCAGATCGCCTCCGTGGCGCGAAATCATGTCGACGGCCGTCATCACCATGCCTGGCGTGCAGAATCCACATTGCAGGCCGTGGTGTTCCTTGAAGGCAGCCTGAACGGGATGCAGCTCACCGTTGCTGGCAAGCCCCTCGATGGTGGTGATCGTCGAACCCGACGCCTGGACGGCAAGGATCGAGCAGCTCTTCACTGACTTGCCATCCATGTGAACGACACAGGCACCGCATTGGTTGGTATCGCAGCCGACGTGCGTTCCCGTCAGGCCGAGTTTTTCGCGAATAAAATGGACAAGAAGCGTACGCTCTTCACAGTCACCGCTGACTGCCCGGTCGTTCACCGTCAGTTTCACTTTCGCCATGATTTCCTCCTCGCGCCTCCTCCAGGCGCGGACGGTATCATTTGACGTTTTCGCTTTGGGATCAACCACTACTTTAGGGAGGCTAATTAAAATTCAGCGCGTTCGGTTGTGGCGCATTTGCGCGCAATTGCACCACCAATTGTGCGAAAGCGGAAGCCGAAGGCAGGGTCGCTGCTTTTGCGCCACAGTTTGACGGCTAGCATGACAAAAAAGAATCAGGGACGGCCACAGCTCTTATTGAGGGCGACCAACCTAGGAGAATATTTTGATAAAGAAGATTGTCGCATTCGCCTTGATCGGCCTGTCGATCGCAAGCTGTACACCGACTGAGCGCGGGGCAGGCATCGGCGCAGCCTCCGGCGCGATCATCGGCGGCGCGGTGACGGGAAATGTACGCGGGGCAGCCGTTGGCGCGGCGGTCGGCGGCGTTTCGGGCGCTCTTATCGGCCGCGTCGCGGAGCAGCCGGGACAGTGCTACTATCGCGACGAGTATGGCCGCCGGTATATCGACGATTGCCGCGGCGACTATTGAGCCGGTCCGAAATCATCTCGAATCCCGGGTTCGGCGCCCGGGATTTCTTTTTTTTCCACCATTTCAGCGGCTAAGCGATTTAAAACGGTACACGTCGAGGAATTTTGCCGCTAAGGTTGCCGCCGGCCGGGGGGCGCGAAGCTTAATTCTAGTGTAACCAAAAGCGGTGTATGCAGATTAGAGGGACGGCACCGAAACCGGGTATAGCGTATCGGCGCGTAGGCACCATGTTGGTGGTCGCGGCTGCATTTGCGTTTTCGCCGGCTCTCGTCTCAGAGGCTTTCGCCTTCAAGCTTTTCGGCATCACGTTGTGGGGCAAGGACGACGAATCGGCCAGCGACCAGGTGCCCGATCCGGTGCGCTACGATGTGACACTGACGACCGACGCGAGCGATCCCGATCTCAAGGAAGCATTGGAAAACAGTTCCCGTCTGGTCGGCGACAAGGATCGGCCCGTCTCGGGCGATCTGGGCGTCGTCGTCAAGGCCAGAGACGACCGCGAACGCCTGCTTGCCGCCCTCTTTGAAAAGGCCCGCTACGGCGGCATCGTAACGATCAGGGTTGATGGTCGAAACATCGATGACCTGCCGCCCAATCCCACCTTCAATCGCTCGCGCCCAGTACCGGTGACAATCAGCGTTGCCGCAGGTCCCGTCTTCAAGGTCCGTGAGGTGCAGTTCGGCGGCGATGCTGCACGACGCAATCCAGCCGACTACGATCTTGCTCCGGGTGAGACAGCCGGTTCGCTGACGATCATCAAGGCTGGCGACAAAATCGTCGAGCAGCTGAAAAGCGAAGGCCGGCCGCTGGCGAAGTTGACGACCCGCAAGGTCATAGCCGACCACAGGACGAGCACGGCTGACATTGTCCTCGCCGCCGAGGGTGGCCCGGTCGCCCCAATTGGCGATGTCGGCGTCACGGGCGAAAAGGCCGTTCGACCGGGCTTCATCCAGCGCTATTCGCGGCTGAACAAGGGTGAACAATATTCGCCGGAGGCGCTGCGAAAGGCAGGCGAACGACTGCGCGCATTGGGCGTCTTCTCGAGCGTCACCATCCACGAGGCTGACGAACTGGCGCCAGACGGCACTTTGCCGATGACGATCGAGGTGTCGGAGGGCAAGCGGCGCTATCTCGGCATCGGCGCCCAGTATTCGACAACGGACGGCTTCGGCATCAACGGCTATTGGGGTCATCGCAATCTCTTCGGCGAGGCGGAGGCGCTGCGCATCGAAGGGTCTGTGGGCCGCTTGGGCGAAACGACCAACATCGGCGATCTCGACTATTCAGCCGGTATTACCTTCACCAAACCCGGCGCGTTTGTACCGGCCGCGACCTTGCGGGCCAGCGTCCTTGCCAAAACCGAAAACCCCGACGCCTATACTGCAAAACTCGTCACCGCCTCCCTCGGTCTTTCCTACGAGCTGTCGGACCTGGATACGATAACCGGCGCCGGCGAGGTGAGCTGGGAACGCGATGACGATGCCTTTGGCAACAACAGCTACCTGACCTTCTCGCTGCCTTTCCAGTATGACCGCGATGCGCGCGACAACAAGTTCGATCCGACCGAGGGCTATCGGGGGATGCTCAAGGCAACGCCAAGCTACGAGACCTACAACGGGACCTTCTTCTCGAGCTTCGAGGGCTTGATCACCGGATATCATGCGCTGGGAGCGGAGGACCGCATCGTTCTTGCCGGCAAGCTTGCCGCAGGTTTCCTTGTCGGGGCAGACGATCTCCAGAACATTCCTGCTACACGCCGATTCTTTGCTGGCGGTGGCGGCTCGGTTCGCGGCTTCAGTTACCAGGAGATCTCGCCCCGCAACGCCGACAATGAAGAGACCGGTGGCGCATCCTATGTCACTGCGTCGTTCGAGACCCGGATAAAGGTTACCGATACGATCGGGATAGTGCCCTTCATCGATGTCGGGACGGTTTCAGCAGACATTGCGCCCGATTTTTCCGACATTCGGGCCGGTGCAGGCATCGGCGTTCGCTATGCGACGCCATTTGGTCCACTGCGGCTTGATTTTGCAGTACCGCTCAACAAGTACGAGGATGGCACGGATTTCGGCATCTACGCTGGCATCGGTCAGTCATTCTAAACCCGCTCGCGGCTCGTGGCGCCTCGCGCGCCTTGAGCCGCCATAGAAACGGAGTAATGTCCGCGGCCATGCAGACACTGGCGAAAATCTTGAACTGGATCGTGCGACTGCTGGCCTATTCGGCTGGTGTCGTGCTGGTCCTTCTTGCCATCGCCATCGGTGTTTTCGGCTTCACGTCCTTTGGCGCGCGCATCGTCACCGACAGGGTCGCCTCGAGCCTTTCGAATCGGGATATGACCATCAAGGTTCAGGATCCCGGCGGGCTGCTGACTGGCGGGCTGCGCGCCAGCCAAATCGTGCTCTCCGACACCAGGGGCGTCTTCGCTCGGGTCGACAGGCTGGCGATTAACTGGAATCCCTTGGCGCTCCTAACCGGCCGGTTCCATGCCACAAGCGTCGAAGCCGCGGCAATCCACATCCTCAGACAACCGGTGCGCACACTTCCGTCCCGTCCGGCTGCAGAGGGTCAAAGCGACAGCGGCTTCTCGTTGCCGATCAAGCTCGACATAGACAAGATCGCCCTGCCGGAGATCAACCTCGCCGAACCGCTGATCGGGCGGGCCTTCACACTTGCCGCGGACGGCAGCCTGCGTGCCGACAATGAAGGCGGCAATGCCTCGATCAATGTCCGCCGTCACGATGTTCCGGATGCCAAGCTGATCGCCGATGTCGCCTTCATGCCGGATCGCAACCAGTTGCGGGTGAAGGCAAAACTGACGGAACCAAAGGGCGGGTTGCTCGCAGGTGTCCTGGCGCTGCCCGGCAACCCGGCGGTGGAAATCAGCCTGACCGGAGATGGACCGATCTCGGATTGGCGAGGCCAGCTGCAGGCAGCACTCGACGGACAGCAACGCGCCTCGATCGAAGCGCACCACACGCTGACGCCGGAAAGCCTTCACCACCTCGACCTCAAGGGTGGTGGCGACCTCAGCTCGCTGCTGCCAGCGGCCTTCCGTCCGCTCTTTGCCGGGCAGACGAACATCGACGTCGCCGCGAACTTCGACAACAGGGGAAAGATCGACATCCAGACCGGCAATCTGGCAACCGGCGCGATGGTCATCGCCGCATCGGGCACGCTGGATCCACGAGGCAAGAACAGCCTGAACGCCAATCTCTTGGGAACATCGGGACCCGTCGATTTCCGCTGGCCGCTGACCGAAGGCGAAGCGCGGTTTCTAATTTCCGGCATCAATCTTTCCCTGACCGGCGACGCCAAGGCCTCCCGCCTCAACGCCAGTGCCTCCCTCGATTCCGCCATGTTGCCCCAGGCGACGATTGGCAACGTGAAGCTGACGGCAAAGAGCGACAATTTCAATCTCGCCGGTCGCACCGGAAGCGTTCAGATTACGCTCGCCGCCGGTGATACGTCCTTCGTCAATCCCGACATCAACCGGGCAATTCAAGGCCCCGTTACCATCACCCTGCCATTGCAGATTTCGCCGGATGCGCTCGGCTTCAACGGCGCCACGATCGAAAGCGCTTCGGCAACAGCAGCCCTCAACGGTTCCTACAAATTGAGCGCCAGCGCGTTGACCGGCAATGCCAAGCTGACCATCCAGCCAGCCGCGCTGCCGCCTGCGGTCGCGACGCGTTTCAACGCACCAATCGTGATCGAGGGCCAGGTCGCGGGAACCGTTCCTTCGAAATTCAACGTCTCGAACCTCTCCATCAAGTCGAGCTCCCTCGAGGCGACCGGCGCGGTCGTGCTCGACGAAGATAGGCTCGATGCCAACCTCTCGGGTCGTATTCCGGATATGCAGCCGCTGCTGGCAGGCGCAGCGGGCGAATTGAACTACCAGCTAAGCGCAAAAGGCAATGTTTCGGCTCTCGCAATAGCGGCCAATATCAAAGGGCCATCACTGGTAATGGCCGGCCGGCAGGTCAAAGACCTCGACATCAACGTTTCCGGAACGGCGGACCCGAAGGCGCCGCAAGCAGACATCACCGCCAAGGGCACGATCGACAACCAGCCGATCAACGTCAGCACCGCTGTTCAGGCCGTGGACGGAAACATCCGGCTGCCGTCGATCGCCGCCGACGTCGGCAACAATCGCCTGACCGGCCACGTCGAACTGTCGCCGGCGTTTGCGCCGACCGGACAGGCGACGTTCGACTTCCCGGATATCAGCCTTCTCGCGGCACTTGCCGGACAGAAGGCAGAAGGCGACCTGAAGGGATCGGTCGATATCGCCAACGACAACGGCAGGATCGCCCTCAAGGTCGTAGCATCTGGCAGCGGCCTGAAACGTGACACCTTTGCCATCGTCAGGCCAGACATCAACGTCGCGGTCACCGACCTCAAAGCATTTGCCGCGACTGGCACGATCAAAGCGGAGGAACTTGCTTCCGGTCCTAACAAGGCTGAAAGCCTGGAGCTGAGTTTCACGCAGCAACAGAACCGGACGAACTTCGATCTCGGCGCCAGCTATGATGCCAATCCGTTGGTCGCATCGGGGAATGTCGAGGTGAACGCCGGCACGACGCTGCTTCGCCTCGACCGTTTCTCGGCGAAACCGCGCAACATTCCGGTGGAGCTTGCGTCGCCGTCGGAAGTGTCGATCAGTGGCGGCACCGTGACGCTTGATGCGATGGAACTGAAGACCGGCGATGGCTCGGTCCACCTGAGCGGTACCGTCGGCGAGACTCTTGATATCAAGGCGGACATCCGGAATTTGCCCGCAAGCCTTGCCAACAGTTTCGTGCCGAAGCTCGATGCCGCAGGCACAATTTCGGGGAAGGTCGTCGTGACCGGCACACCGGCAGCGCCGATTGCCAACTTTGACCTGAATTGGAAGGATGCCGCCACCAGCCAGACAAAGGGCGCCGGCCTGTCGCCGCTGGCGATCGGTGCAAACGGGACCTTTGCCGACAACACACTCAATTTTCAAACGAACCTCAGCGGCAAGGGCGGCGTATCGCTGAAGGCCGCTGGCAATGTCGTGACCGGTGGCCCGAACGCGCAGTCGCTGAAGGTGGATGCTGATATCGTCAACATCCCGGCCGGATTGGCGAATGCATTTGTTCCGGATCTTGCCGCCGAAGGTTCGATCTCGGGCAACGTCACGGCGGCCGGGAAGCTGCCCGACCCGGCGCTCGATTTCAAACTGAACTGGAAGAATGCCGCGACGAGCCAGACCAGAAGCGCCAAGCTCTCGTCGCTTGGGCTGACGGCGAGCGGCAACCTCAAGGACAATATTCTCAGCTTCAACACCTACGCACGCGGTAGCGGCAACATGTCGCTAAAGGCGACCGGCACCTACACCGTGGCAGGCGCCGACGCTCAGACGCTGAAGCTCGATGGGCAGCTCGCCAACATTCCGGCTGCCCTGGCCAACGGCTTCGTGCCGAATCTTGCCGCGGAAGGCATGATATCAGGCACGATATCGGCCTCCGGCAAGTTGCCGAAACCGACAGCAACCTTCGACCTTTCCTGGAAGGACGCGGCCACCAGCCACACCAGGGCAGCCCGCCTCTTTGGCATCAACTTGACGGCGACGGGCAATTTCGCGGATGAAAAATTGACCGTCCAGAGCGACCTTAGGGCGGACGGCGGGGTGGCGTTGAACGCCTCCGGCAACGTCTCCCTGGCGGGAACGAAAATCCAGGACCTGACGGCCAACGCCACGATACGCAATCTTCCCGCAAGCCTGGCAAACGCGTTCGTCCCGAACCTCGGCGCCAGTGGTACGATATCAGGCACCGCGTCCGCTTCCGGGACGCTGCAACAGCCGACGGCAAACTTCGACGTCAGCTGGAAGGACCTCGCAACCACTCAGACGAGGGAAGCACGCCTTTCCGCCCTCGCACTTGGCGCCAAGGGAACCTTCGCCAACAACACGCTCGATTTCGAGACGAATCTCGACGGCGATGGYGGCTCCGCCCTCACGGCGAAAGGAAAGGTTACTGTCGAAGGTACGGCCGTGAAGAGCCTGCAGGCGGATGCCACGCTTCGCAACCTTCCTGCCGCGCTGGCAAACAACTTCATGCCTGATCTCGGTGCCGAAGGAACAATCTCGGGAACGGCAACCGCGTCCGGATCGCTACCGATGCCGGCCGTCGATTTCAAGCTCGATTGGAACAACGCCGGGACTCGTCAGACCAGGGCTGCCGGCCTTTCTGGCCTTCGGCTGAACGCGACCGGCAACCTCGCCGACAACAGGCTCTCCTTTGATGCAACGCTGAACAGCACTCGCACCACCCTGCTGAAGGCAAGGGGTACGGCAATCCTCCAAGGCGCCGGAGTCGCGGGCCTCTCGGTCGATGCCGATATCGTGGATCTGCCCGCGAGCCTCGCTAATGGCTTCGTCCCGAACCTGGGGGCGGAAGGAACCATCTCGGGCACGGCAAGGACGTCGGGAACAGCGACCAACCCAATCATCGATTTCAGGCTGGACTGGAGGAATGTCGCAACCACGCAGACGAGGGCATCCGGTATCCGGCCGCTTTCGGCGAATGCAAGCGGAAGGCTTGCGGACGGCAGGGTCGACTTCATGACGAACCTAAGCGGCAGCGGCGTGTCGATGAGAGCTGGCGGCAACTTTGTCATCACTGGACCGAATGCCCCGTCGCTGACGGCCAATGCCGACATCTCCAATCTTCCCGCCGGGCTTGCCAACGCTTTCGTTCCGGGGCTTGCCGCCGAAGGCAATGTTTCGGGCACCGTCAGGGCATCGGGCCGACTGCCCGTGCCCGCTGTGGAATTCAACCTTGACTGGAGGGGCGCCGCCACCAGCCAGACCAGAAGCGCCGGGCTTTCGCCGCTCAGCATAACTGCGAACGGAAGACTGCAAGACAACCGGCTGACGATCGACACCAATGTGACGGGCGAGAGCGGGCTGTCCCTGCGGGGCGGTGGCAACGTTGGCATTACAGGCAATCGCGCGCTGGACCTGCGCTTTTCCGGCAACCTGCCGTTCGCCGTGCTCGGTGCGCAGCTTGCCGCCCAGGGGTTCGTTGCCGATGGCAGGGCCAATTTTGATCTGCAGATTGGCGGCACCGCGGCCGCGCCGTTGATCAACGGCACGGTTGCGACCAGTGGCGCAAGGATCGTCGATGTCCGTCGCAACCTTGCGATCAACAATCTGGCGGCAGACATCCGGTTCACCGGAAACCAAGCCGTGATCTCGCGCCTGACTGGCCAGCTTGCCAGCGGTGGCAGCATCTCAGCATCCGGCAGCATCGGAATCCAACCTGCCTCCAACTTCCCTGCGAACATCGACGTCAGGCTCGACAGAGCGGTCTACGTCGATGGAACGCTCGTGGTGGCGACCGTCGACGGCACGATCGGTTTGCGCGGTCCGCTGCTCGCAAATCCCACCCTGAACGGCAGGCTGCATCTGGAAAGAGCCTCGATCACCGTCCCCGAGAGGCTGCCGACCTCGCTGCGCGAAATCGACGTCAAGCACGTCAACGCCCCCAAGGGGGTTCTTGCCCAGTTGCGCGACGAGTCGCAGCAGGGTGCCCGCGCGAAATCCAACTCCTTCAATCTCGATCTTCAGCTGGACGCTCCCTCGCAGATCTTCGTGCGTGGTCGCGGTATCGATGCCGAACTGGGCGGTAGCGTCACGATCAGGGGAACGGCGGCGGAGCCCGTCGTTTCCGGCGGCTTCACCATGCGGCGCGGTCGCCTGACGATTCTCAACCGACGCCTCGATTTCACCAATAGAAGCCGTATCACCTTTGCCGGTGACCTCACCCCCGCCCTTGAGCTGGAGGCAAGCTCCACTTCCGGTTCCACGACGCTGACGGTCGATGTCAGCGGGCTCGCAACCGATCCCTCGATCACCTTCTCGTCGTCTCCGGCCCTCCCGCAAGACGAAGTTCTGGCGCAACTGATCTTCGGTCAATCAATGTCGAGGCTGTCGCCGGTTCAGATCGCTCAGCTTGCCGATGCCGTCGCCCAGTTGGCCGGCGGGCGCTCCGGATCGCTGTTCCAGGGCCTGCGCAATCAGCTTGGCGTCGACGATTTCGACATCAGCACCGATGCCAAAGGCCGCACCACCGTCAGCGTTGGCCGCTACCTGAATGACCGGACTTATTTCGAATTGCAGCAGACCACCGGCAAGGGCGGCGCGAAGGCAATCATCAATTTCGATGTCGGCCGTGGCGTGAAGTTGCGCGCCGGCGCGGGTGGCGACGGCGAAGGGGAAGCCGGCGTCGTTTACGAACACGAATACTAGAAACCGGTCTTGCTGGTTTTCAGCAGGATGTTGGTTTCCGTCGTATTGATGCCATTGATGAGCCGGATGCGGCGAAGCGTTTCGTCGAAGGAGACGAGGTCGCGGTCCTCAAGTTCGGCAATGAAGTCCCATTTCCCGTTGGTGCTGTGCAGGGCACGCACCTGCGGCAATCCACGGAGCTGATCGGCGACCTTGTCCGCAAGCTTGCCGAGTACTTCGATCATGACGATCGCGCGCACTCCGGCCGCGCGGGTTTCATGGCCGGTGCGAACGGTGAACGCCGTGATTGTGCCGTTGGCAACCAGCCGGTCGATGCGCGCCGCGACCGTCGCACGCGATGCACCGGTCATTGCCGCCAGCGAAGAAACCGGCGTGCGCGCATTGTGTCGCAAGGCGCTGAGAAGTTCTTGGTCGAGATCGTCCATGGCTGCCACTTTGTCAAAATGCACTTATCAAACTGGTCAATCATAGCGCATTATCGGCACTTTTTCATCTATTTGTCGCCGCGCCGATATCTCAATATGCTTTCGGAAAACACGAGCTAAAGAGGGACGCATGCAGCCACAAGCAAGATCGGTCACGCTCATTGGAGCACCACTGGAAGAGGGTTCGGGGCGCAGGGGCGCCGCGATGGGTCCAGCTGCCCTTCGCATCGCGGGCGTCGACCAGACACTGATCGATCTTGGCCATGATGTGGTCGATGCCGGGGATGTTCATGTCGTTCCGGCGCGCGATCTGCCGAACCATCCGAAGGCCCACAACCTGCGTGTCGTCGGCGCATTTACCCGTGCGCTCGAAGCCGGTGTCTATGATGCGGCCGCGGCCGGACGCTTTCCGCTGATCCTTGGCGGCGACCACAGCCTGTCGATGGGCACGGTATCAGGCATGGCGCGCTACGCCGCCCAGCAGGGCCGGCCGCTCTTCGTCCTCTGGCTCGACGCCCATTCCGATTTCAACACCCCGGCGACCTCGCCCTCCGGCAATATCCATGGCATGCCGGTCGCCTATTTCTGCGGCCAGGCCGAACTTGCCGAGATCCTGCCGAAGGACCGCCCCTTCGTTGATCCGCGAAACGTCTTTCAGGTCGGCATCCGGTCGGTCGATGCGTCTGAACGGGAGCTCATCAAGGAGCATGGCGTCAACGTCTTCGACATGCGTTGGCTCGACGAACAGGGCGTTGCCGCGGCGATCCGCCAGATCCTTGGCGTCGTGTCCGATGCCAACGGCCTGCTGCATGTAAGCCTCGATGTCGACTTCCTCGATCCGGAAATCGCGCCCGGCGTCGGCACGACGGTGCCCGGTGGCGCGACGTTCCGTGAAGCGCATCTCATCATGGAGATGCTCTGCGACAGCGGCCTCGTCTCCTCGCTCGACCTCGTGGAGCTGAACCCCTTCCTGGACGACCGTGGCAAGAGCGCCCGGATCCTAGTGGAACTGACGGCAAGCCTCTTCGGCCGCCGCATTTTCGACCGTCCGACCCGCGCCGCCTGAGGAGAACCGACCATGAGCAACTCGAAGAACCTGATCGACACCGAACAGCGCCTCGGCGCCCACAACTACAAGCCGCTCGATGTCGTGTTGACCCGGGGCGAAGGCGTCTATGTCTGGGATACCGACGGCAAGCGGTATCTCGACTGCCTGTCGGCCTATTCGGCGGTGAACCAGGGCCATTGCCACCCCAAGATTCTGGCGGCGATGGTCGAGCAGGCCGGCAAGCTGACGCTGACCTCCCGCGCCTTCCGTAATGACCAGCTCGCCCATCTCTACGAGGAACTCGCGGCGCTGACCGGCTCGCACAAGATCCTGCCGATGAACTCGGGCGCCGAAGCCGTTGAAACCGCCATCAAGGCAGTGCGCAAATGGGGCTACGAGGTGAAGGGCGTGCCTGAGGGCAAGGCCGAGATCATCGTCTGCGCCGACAATTTCCATGGCCGGACCCTGAGCATCATCAGTTTCTCCACGGACCCGGACGCCCGCACCGGCTTCGGTCCCTACACGCCCGGCTTCCGCACGATCCCCTTCGGCGACGCCGACGCGTTTGCCGCCGCCATCAACGAAAACACGGTTGCGGCGCTGATCGAGCCGATTCAGGGCGAAGCAGGCGTCATCATCCCGCCAACCGGCTATTTCAAGCGCGTGCGGGAACTCTGCACTCAACACAAGGTGACCTTGATCCTCGACGAGATCCAGACCGGCCTCGGCCGTACTGGTAAGCTTTTGGCGGAAGAGCATGAGGGGATCGAGGCCGACGTGACGCTGATCGGCAAGGCGCTCTCCGGCGGCTTCTATCCGGTCTCGGCGGTCCTTTCCAATTCCGAAGTGCTGGGTGTCCTGAAGCCGGGGCAGCACGGCTCGACCTTCGGCGGCAACCCGCTTGCCTGCGCCGTGGCGCGCGCGGCACTCAAGGTCCTGACCGAGGAAGGCATGATCGAGAACGCCGCCAAGATGGGCGACTATTTCCAGGAAGGGCTGCGCTCCATCCGCTCCAACATCGTCAAGGACGTGCGCGGCCGCGGACTGATGATGGCGGTCGAACTCGTGCCTGAAGCCGGTGGCGCCCGCCAGTATTGCTACACCCTCAAGGACCGCGGCCTGCTCGCCAAGGACACGCACGAGAACACGATCCGCCTCGCCCCGCCGCTGGTGATCACCAAGAGCCAGGTCGACTGGGCGGTCGAGCAGATCGAAAAGACGCTGGCCTAGTGCTCATCTAGATCGCTGCGAAACAACGACTGGTGTAGCGGCCGTTTGAAACCTATGGTGAGCCCGATCGAGTTGGTCGAGCTCTCTATAGGGGAATGTATGGCCATTGGCTTATGGAAGCGCTCGCCGGACCGTCGCCCGCTTGCGATCGCCCATCGCGGGGGCGCAGCACTGGCTGCGGAAAACAGCATCTCTGCCTTCAAGGCTGCGGCGGCTGCCGGAGTTGACGCCATAGAGACTGATGTCCGGTTGACGCGGGATGGCGTTCCTGTTTGCGTCCACGATCCGGATCTTTCTCGGCTTTGCGGCGACGCACGAACCGTGTCGGACCTCGATCTGGCGACATTGCGCAGCCTGCTGCCAAGCATAATGACCCTTGGTGATGCCTTGGCTGCGTCTGACCCTTTGGGTATCCTGTTGGACATCAAGCTGAGCCACGAGGGTCAGATTGCGCAGATCATTTCCGACGTTGCGCAGCGCGGTGCGATGCGACGCGCGCTCATTGGACTGCGCAGTATCGCACTGATCGACACCACCCGCCGCTTGTCGAAAGACGTCGCGATCCTAGCCTTTCTCGAGGATCCTGCCTGCGCTGATGCGGCGCGCGCAGCTGGAGCCGACTGGTTCAGGTTGTGGCAAGGGTGGGCCACTCCAGCTGTGTCTGACACCGTTCGTGAGGCGGGGATGCGCGTCGCTGTCATGGTTGGGCAGCCTCGTTCGATCGCACTGCCGGAATACCCACCCTTTCCGGTGGGCCAGGTCGACCAGTACGGCCTCGAGCGCATCCTTGCCATCAAACCGGACGCCATCCTGCTTGACGATCCACGAATGATGACGCGGCCTACCGTTTCCACCTGACCAAAAATCAGCGGCCCCAATTTAGATTTGGGCAATACTCTTCGATTAAGGTCCGGAGTAACCGTATCGATACTCATCCACGGGACGAGCGCGCACGGTTTGAAGGCAAGTCGATCCGCGCCAATGGTGGCGCGGTTGCTTCTGCCCTGGCTTTTGGCGGTTGGGACAATACTTATGGCTACAATCAATTCCACGAATTTCAGCGGCGATACGCTCGAGATCATTGCCTTCAGACTTCACGATCAGGAATTCTGCGTAAAAACCACGACGATCCGCGAAATCCGCGGCTGGGCCCCGTCGACACCGATCCCGCACGCGCCAGCCGATGTCATCGGCGTAATGAACCTGCGCGGCTCGGTGATCCCGATCATAGACCTCGCCTTCAAGCTCGGCATGAAGAGCACGGTCGCCAACGAGCGCAGCGCCATCGTCGTGGCCGAAGTCCACAACATGGTCATCGGCATGCTGGTCGACCGCGTCTCGGACATCCTCACGATCTCCTCCAGCCAGGTACAGCCGGTTCCTGAAGTCACCGCTTCCTTCGATCGCGCCTTCTGCGAGGGTATCATCGCCTCGGAGAACGGCATGATCTGCTTCCTGAACCTCGCCAAGATGTTCAAGGAAAGCGAGACGGACGATCTCGCCGCCTGATATCGGCTCTTTACCCAGATAAAAAGCCGCCTGGAGGGCGGCTTTTTGTTGATGCTGCAGTAGCAGGAGAACTGTGGTCGCAGACTGGCCGGACGCGGACGCTGGCGTCGATACGTCAGCGCTGACGCTGCTGTTCGAGATCCTACTGGGGGGCGCTGGCCGCCGGCTCAGGCCGTTTGATCAAGGGCGCGGCTTGGACAACCAGCGGACTGAGGCCATTGCCCTCCCGCTCCATGATCTCGAACAACTGCCGCCGCATGCGCGGTTCCCAGAACTTGTTGATATGCGTCGCCACGCCCTGCGCGGCTTCGCTCTCCGGCTGGGTCTTGAAGAAGGTCGCGATCTGGTTGGCCATATAGACGAGCTTGGACTGCGTATCATGCGACATCGGATATGCTTCCCGGATGAATGCGGTGCGGATGCGTGAAAATCTCGAAGTCCTCGCCTCGCACCAGGGCGACGAGGGTCATGCCGGCCTCTTCGGCGGTACGAATTGCGAGAGCAGTCGGTGCGGAAATGGCAACGAGGACGGAGGCGCCGAGGATTGCCGCCTTCTGCACCATCTCGACGGACAGGCGGCTGGTAACGGCGACAATGCCTGCCGCGCCGGATTGCCGTTGCCGAGTGATCGCGCCACACAGCTTGTCGAGCGCATTGTGCCGGCCCACATCCTCGCGCACCGCCAGCAGTCCCTTGCCCGGCACATAGAAGCCGGCGCCGTGCACGGCGCGCGTCTCGCGATGCAGCGGCTGCGCACCGTTCAGCAGCGAGATGGCCTGAACGATATCGCGATGAGTGACTTGAAGCGACACATCGGCGACGTCAGGAACCTTGCGAACGGCCTGTTCGATCGACTCGATGCCGCAGAGCCCGCAGCCGACCGGTCCGGCCATGCTGCGTCGGCGGGCTGTCAACGCGGCGGCGACCTCGTCAACGAGAGAGATCTGGACGTCAATGCCCTTCTTGCCATTGACAATCTCAATTGCAGCGATCTGCCCGATGTCGGAGATGATCCCTTCCGTCAGGCTGAAGCCGATGGCGAAATCCTCGAGATTGCCGGGCGTTCCCATCATCACCGCATGCGTGCTGCCACCATAGGAAAAGGCGATCGGCACCTCCTCCGGAACGATCCGCTCGCCGGGCATGACGACGCCGCCGCTGCGGGCGGCGCGCTTCACGGCAAGGCGGGTCGGGCGGTCGCTCATCACTCGGCAGGCTCCAGTTTGCCAACGATGCGGCGGCTTTGGCGTGCCTGCTCGTCATAGTCGCGCTGCCAATCGGTCGGGCCGTTGGAAGGCGAGACCTGCACCGCCGTCACCTTGTATTCCGGGCAGTTCGTCGCCCAGTCGGAGAAGTCGGTGGTGATGACATTCGCCTGCGTGTCCGGATGGTGGAAGGTCGTGTAGACGACGCCGGGCGCGACGCGATCGGTGATCAGCGCACGCAAGGTGGTGTCGCCCGAGCGGCTCATCAGCTTCACCCAATCGCCATCGCGAATGCCGCGCTGTTCGGCATCGTGCGGATGGACCTCCAACCGGTCTTCGGAATGCCAGACGACATTTTCGGTGCGGCGCGTCTGGGCGCCGACATTGTACTGGCTGAGAATGCGCCCGGTCGTCAGCAGCAGCGGGAAGCGCGGTCCCGTCCGCTCATCGGTCGCGACATATTCCGTGCGGATGAACTTGCCCTTGCCGCGGACGAAGCCGTCGACATGCATGATTGGCGAGCCCAATGGATGTGCCTCATTGCAGGGCCACTGCACGGAGCCCACCTTGTCAAGATAGTCGTAGGAGACCAGCGCGAAGCTTGGCGTCGTTGCGGCGATCTCGTCCATGATCTCCGAAGGATGCGTGTAGTTCCAGGGAAGGCCCATGGCCTGCGCCATCTTTTGCGTCACCTCCCAATCGGCATAGCCGTTGCGGGGACTCATGACCTTGCGAACACGGTTGATGCGGCGCTCGGCATTGGTGAAGGTACCGTCCTTCTCAAGGAAGCTGGACCCCGGCAGGAAGACATGCGCGTAGTTCGCCGTCTCGTTCAGGAAGAGGTCGTGCACGACGACGCATTCCATGGCGGCGAGGCCGGCCGCGACGTGCTTGGTATCGGGGTCGGACTGCAGGATGTCTTCACCCTGGACGTAGAGGCCCTTGAACGATCCGTCGACCGCTGCATCCAGCATATTCGGAATGCGCAGACCCGGCTCGTTGCTGATCTTGACGCCCCACAACTTCTCGAAGATGTCGCGCGTCGCGTCGTCTGAGATGTGGCGATAGCCGGGCAGCTCATGCGGGAAGGAGCCCATGTCGCAGGAGCCCTGCACGTTGTTCTGGCCACGCAGCGGGTTCACGCCAACGCCGGGGCGACCGATATTGCCGGTGACCATGGCGAGGTTGGCGATCGCCATGACAGTGGTCGAACCCTGGCTATGCTCGGTAACGCCGAGGCCATAGTAGATCGCGCCGTTGCCGCCGGTGGCGTAGAGACGCGCCGCGCCGCGCACGAAATCGGCTGGAACGCCGGTGAACCTCTCCGATGCTTCGGGGCTATGATGCGGCTCGGCGACAAAGCTTGCCCAATCCTCGAACTCTGACCAGTCGCAGCGTTCGCGAATGAAGGCTTCGTCAAACAGCCCCTCGGTCACGATGACATGCGCGAGCGACGTCAGGATCGCGACGTTGGTGCCGGGCTTCAGCGGCAGGTGATAGGAGGCTTCGACATGCGGCGAACGCACGATGTCAGTGCGGCGCGGGTCGATGACGATTAGCTTGGCGCCCTGCCTCAACCGCTTCTTCAGGCGCGAGGCAAAGACCGGGTGTCCATCGGTCGGATTGGCGCCGATGATGACGACGACATCGCTTTTCTCGACGCTGTCGAAGTCCTGCGTGCCGGCCGACGTGCCGAAGGCCTGGCCGAGACCGTAGCCGGTCGGCGAATGGCAAACGCGGGCGCAGGTGTCGACGTTGTTGTTGCGGAAGCCGGCGCGCACTAGCTTCTGCACCAGATAGGTTTCCTCATTTGTGCAGCGAGACGACGTGATGCCGCCGACCGAGTCGCGGCCATACTGATACTGGATGCGGCGGAATTCCGAGGCGACATGCGCGAAGGCCTCGTCCCAAGTCACTTCGCGCCAGGGGTCGGTGATCTTCTCGCGGATCATCGGATTGAGGATGCGGTCCTTGTGGCTGGAATAGCCGTAGGCGAAGCGGCCCTTGACGCAGGAATGGCCGCGGTTCGCCTGTCCGTCCTTCCAGGGCACCATGCGCACCAGTTCTTCGCCGCGCATCTCCGCCTTGAAGGAACAGCCGACGCCGCAATAGGCGCAGGTGGTGACAACGGAATGCTCCGGCTGGCCGATCTCGATTACCGACTTTTCGATCAGCGTCGCTGTCGGGCAGGCCTGCACGCAGGCGCCGCAGGAAACACATTCGGACGAGACGAAGTCCTCATGCATTCCGGCTGAAACACGTGAATCGAAGCCGCGGCCTTCAATGGTCAGCGCGAAGGTGCCCTGCACTTCCTCGCAAGCGCGCACGCAGCGCGAACAGACGATGCATTTGGCCGGATCGAAGGTGAAGTAAGGATTGGACTCGTCCTTCGGCGCCCATTTGAGATTGAGATCGCCGTTGTTGCGTGCCTTGACGTGATTGTCGCCATCATAGCCATAACGCACGTCGCGGAGACCGACGGCGCCCGCCATGTCCTGAAGCTCGCAATCGCCGTTGGCCGCACAGGTCAGACAGTCGAGCGGATGGTCGGAGATGTAGAGCTCCATCACGCCCTTGCGGACATCCTTCAGCCGGTTCGTCTGTGTCGAAACAACCATATCAGGTGCAACCGGCGTCGTGCAGGACGCAGGGAGACCCGCCCGCCCCTCAATCTCGACCAGGCAGAGCCGACAGGAGCCGAAGGCATCCATCATGTCGGTGGCGCAGAGCTTCGGAATCTCGATGCCCGCGTCCATCGACGCGCGCATGACGGATGTTCCCTCCGGCACCGTCACCTGGTTACCATCAATGGTGAGCGTCACCATGGTTTCGGAGGTCGAGGCCGGCGTGCCGTAGTCTATTTCGTGGACGAGAGGCATGGTCTTACTCCGCCGCTTCGATAAGAGGTGTGGGAACGAAATCTTCGGGGAAATGCGTCATGGCGCTCATGACCGGATAGGGCGTGAAGCCCCCGAGCGCGCAGAGCGACCCGAATTTCATGGTGTTGCAGAGATCGGCAAGCAGCTCGCGGTTCTTCTCCGGCTCGATGCCGCGGGCGATCTTGTCCGCCGTTTCGACGCCGCGCGTCGAGCCGATGCGGCAGGGCGTGCACTTGCCGCAGCTTTCGACGGCGCAGAATTCCATTGCGAACCGGGCCTGCTTCAGCATGTCAGCACTCTCGTCGAAGACGACGATACCGGCATGGCCGATCAGTCCGTCCTTGGCAGCGAAAGCCTCGTAGTCGAATGGCGTGTCGAACAGGGAGCGCGGGAAATAGGCGCCGAGGGGACCGCCGACCTGAACCGCCTTCACCGGCCGCCCGGATGCCGTTCCGCCGGCAATGTCATCGACCAGGTCGCCAAGCGAAATGCCGAAAGCCGTCTCGAACAGACCGCCATGCTTCACATTGCCGGCGATCTGGATCGGAATGGTTCCGCGCGACCGGCCGAGGCCGAAGTCGCGGTAATAGGCCGCCCCCTTGTCCATGATCACGGGCACGGAAGCGAGCGAAATGACATTGTTGATGACGGTCGGACAGTCGAAGAGGCCCTTGTGGGCCGGCAGAGGTGGCTTGGCACGGACGATACCACGCTTGCCTTCGAGGCTGTTGAGAAGCGCCGTCTCCTCGCCGCAGACATACGCGCCCGCGCCGGTGCGGACTTCCATGTCGAAAGCCTTGCCAGAGCCCAGAACCGACGTGCCGAGAATGCCGGCGCTGCGGGCAATATCGATCGCCCGGCTCATCGCCGCGATCGCATGCGGATATTCCGAGCGGGTATAGATGAAGCCCTTCTTCGCGCCCGATGCAAGGCCCGCGATCGCCATGCCTTCTATCAGCACGAAGGGATCGCCTTCCATGATCATTCGGTCGGCAAAGGTGCCGCTGTCGCCCTCATCGGCATTGCAGACGATGTATTTGCGATCACCGGGAGCGTCGAGCACCGTCTTCCACTTGATGCCCGTCGGGAAACCTGCGCCACCGCGGCCACGCAGGCCGGAATCGGTGACTTCCTTGACGACATCGGCGGGCGACATCGAAACCGCGCGACGCAAGCCGGCGAGGCCGCCGTGAGCCTCATAGTCATCAAGGGAAAGCGGATCGGTGATGCCGCAGCGGGCGAAGGTCAGGCGCGTCTGACGCTTGAGGAACGGAAGTTCCTCGACCTCGCCAAGACAGAGGGGATGATCGGCGCCGGTAATCAATCCGGCATCAAACAGCGAAACGACGTCCTTTGCCTTCACAGGCCCATAGCCGATGCGCTTGCCCGAGACCTCAACCTCGACCAGYGGCTCCAGCCAATGCATGCCGCGCGAGCCATTGCGCACGATCTTGGCGTCGAGGCCGCGCGCCACAATCTGCTCGGAGATCGCCTTGGCCACATGCTCGGCGCCCAATGCCATGGCCGCGGCGTCGCAGGGAACATAGATCCGGACGGTCATCGGCGTGCCTCCGAAATCAGCGCCTCGAGATCGGCGGCATCCACCCGGCCATGAACCTCGCCATCCATCATCGCGGACGGGGAGCAGGAACAGAGCCCCAGACAGAAGACGGGCTCGAGGGTAATCGCTCCATCCGGCGTCGTACCGTGCCAGTCGATGCCCAGCAGCGCCTTGACGCGTTCGGCAAGCGCATCGCCTCCCATCGATTGGCAGGCCTCGGCACGACAGAGCCTCAGCACATGCCGGCCAGCGGGATGGTCGCGATAATCGTGGTAAAAGGTAACAACGCCGTGCACCTCTGCACGCGAGAGATTGAGCTCCTTCGCGATGACGGGCAGCGCTTCTTGCGGCACATGGCCGAACTCATCCTGGATCTCGTGCAGGATCGGCAGAAGCGGACCTTCGAGATGCTTGAGTTGATCGATGATCGCGATGGTGCGCGTTGCGATATCGCCTTTGGCGACATGGATATTCATCAGCAGCCCTCCCACGGCCTGCACATTGCGCGTCGCGGGCCTGGGCAGGCGGGCTTTCCTCAGAACCCTATGGCCGACAGAACCGCTCGCGTCCGTTCATTATAGAACTTTCTCAGGGATGGACGAAGCGATCAATAATGCTGTTCCGTCAATCGATAGAAGATTCCTATCAAGAATCGGGGTCTTCAGCGAGAATCCGAGCCTCATGCAGCAAGGCGGAAACCAATGGCGTGAACGGTTCACGATGCGTCGCAACCAGACCAACAAGATGATGTGCCCGCGGCTCGGTGATCGGGATCATCCGTATTTCGGCCGGAAAGCCGAAGGATTTCGCGACATTGCGGGGCATGATGCTGGCCCATCGCCCGGTTCGGACGTGCGAGAAGAGCACGATCATCGAATTCGATTCGAGCGTCGGATGCGCCGTGACGCCCACTTCGGCCAGATGCTGGTTGATGATACGGCGGTTTTGCATGTCCGCAGTCAATAGACAAAGCCGAAGATCGCCCACTTCCTTCCAGGTGACGCTGTCGCGCTCCGAAAGAGGGCTGCCGGCGGCGGTAATGAGATTGTAGTGCTCGGCATAGAGCGGCACGCTGGTTACCCGCCCGAGCGGCTCGTTTTCCAGATAGGTGATGCCGGCATCGATCTCGAGATTCTCCAGCATGCTCAGCACTTGCAGCGAATTGCGCGACACAATCGAAAAGGTCACATCCGGATGGCGCTCCTGAAACGGCGTCGTAATGCGCGGCAGCATGGCCAACGCCGTCGGGATTGCCGCAATCTTTATATGTCCCGAAAGGCCCGTACGCGCCGCCCGCATCTCCTGGCGCATCGTGCGGGCATCGCCGACGATGCGCCGCGCCCATTCGAGCACCCGCTGTCCCTCGGGCGTTAACCCCTGGAAACGCGAGCCGCGCTGCACCAGCATGACGCCAAGCTGATCCTCGAGCTGACGAATGGCGGCTGATAACGTCGGCTGCGAAATGCCGCACTCTTCCGCGGCCCGGCCGAAGTGCTTCTCGTTGGCGAGCGCGATAAAGAATTCCAACTTGTCGATCATCCGGCCTCCGCACCGAATTGCAGCACAGCGTCATTTTCACGCTCGGGAAAGCGCTCCGCAAGGTCGGTTAACTGCCTTACGTTCTCGAAACCGTCGCGAACGAAAAATGCAGCAGCAAGGTCGTGTCCGAATGAGCGACGCTGGGAGAACACCTCCAGAAGGGCCCCTCGTCAGCAGATGAGCTGGCCACCATTGATCTCCAGCACCTGCCCGGTGATGTAGCCGGATAGAGAAGGCGCCGAAAGGAAGAGATAGGCGGGGGCGCAATCTTCCGAGGTCCCCAATCGCTGCAAGGGAATGGTCTTGCGAGCCTGTTCCAGCTTTTCCGGCGACGAGTACCGTTGGTGAAAGTCGGTCTCGATCGTTCCCGGCGACACGCAGTTGACGCGAATGTTGTCGGGTGCGAGTTCCCTTGCCAGCGCCTTCGAATAGGTCGCGACGAAGGCTTTCGACGCCGAATAGATCGCCGAACCGGGACTTCCGCCCGTCAGCGCGGAAATCGAGACCGTGTTGACGATCGACGCTTCCTGCGATGCGCGGAGCGCCGGCAGGAGCCCACGCGTCACTTCCACAACCGACGTCTGGTTCAGCCGTACGATCACTTCGTATTGTTCGTCGGTCAGCGCACCGGCCGGAAAGCGACCGACCATGGTGCCGGCGTTGTTGACCAGCACGTGGATCCGGTCGAACGTTGCGAGGGCTTTTTCGGCAAACGCGCTGGTGCCGCCCTGTGTCGAAAAATCGGCGGTAACGAGAAAAGCTCGCCGGTCTTCCTCCGCCGTCAGCAGGAAATCCGGCAAATCGCGCGCGGCGCTGCGCCCGAGGTGCACCAATACCCTCGCTCCGCAGTTGAGAAACTGCCGCGCCACCTCCAGGCCGATGCCGCGACCGCCACCGGTGACAACCACGTTGCGGTTTTCGAACAGCTTGGGGTGAAACATCCAGTCCTCCACAGCGTGAGCGAGCTGTTTGCAGCTCTTGCATTGTTCTGATGCCGCGCGGGGAGCGCTGCCTAGTCGTCGGTTTCCAGCAGGCGCGGACCCGGCCCATCTCTGGCTAGCCGATCATATGGATTGCGCAGCGGGCAGCTTTCAACCGAGAGGCAACCACAGCCAATGCAATCCGTCAACCTGTCGCGCAAAGCAACGAGGCGATGGATGCGGGCATCGAGATCGTCCTTCCAGAGGGCCGACAGGCGCTGCCAATCCGTAGCAGTCGGCGTGCGGCCCTGCGGCAGCGTATCGAAAGCGGCCTGGATCTCCGCCAACGGAATGCCCACGCGCTGCGCCACCTTGATGATGCCGAGACGGCGGAGCACGTCGCGACCGAACCGGCGTTGATTGCCACGAGAGCGGATACTCGAGATGAGGCCCTTTGCTTCGTAGAAGTGTAGTGCAGAGACGGCAAGGCCGCTGCGCTCGGCAACTTCGCCGATGGACAGCAGCTTCCTGAATGGATTGCTGGAGCCTTCTTCCACAGTCTCAGCCTCAAGTTAACTTGAGGTACTATAGCCGAGTGCTTCGCGATCGGAAGCCTACATCGTGGCGAGGACAGACGGCAGAAAAGAAAAATGCGGCCCGAAGGCCGCTTCAAAACGCCGGACGTTGGCGTAGATCAATCCTGGTCGATCACACCCTGCAGGTGCGTCAGTTCCATGATGTAGTGTTCCAGGCGCGACTTGTGCTCATGATGCACGGCGTCTTCGATCTCGCGCTTCGCCGCTTCGATGCGAAGCGTCAGCTCGTCCTTGGAGAGATCCTGAACGATGACCGCGGATTCAGCCAGCAGCGTGCAGCCGGTCGGCAGAATATCGGCGAAACCGCCGAAAACCACGTAGTCCTGCTTCGAGCCATTGGCGAAACGAACGCTGACGATGCCGGGCTTGATGGTCGTCATCGTCGGGGCGTGGTTCGCCATAACCGTCATCTCGCCGTCGGTTGCCGGAATGACAACTTCGGTCACCATCTCCGAAAGGAGCAGGCGCTCGGGAGACACGAGTTCAAAATTGAAATTGTCAGCCATCAGTGACTTACCTTCTCGGCGGCTTCTGTATCTTGCAAGTTCGTCCCGCAGAACGGGCAATGTGCTATCGCCTGATCGAGATATCCAAGACCTTCCTCGGTCTGGATCAGTCCTACCACCATCATCATCTTGCCGTCGTTCGATCTGTAGATCGTCGGTGCGGCCGGGGCAGGAAGCTCTGCTGCGACTTCCCGAAGGGCGTCGCAGCAGAAGATCTCGTTAAGAGCGTCGCTCATCAGGCAGCTGCGGACAGCTTCTTGGCCTTCTCGATGGCTTCGTCGATCGAGCCAACCATGTAGAAGGCAGCTTCCGGCAGGTGGTCGTATTCGCCGTTGACGAGGCCCTTGAAGCCCTTGATCGTGTCTTCGAGGGCGACCAGCTTGCCCGGCGAACCGGTGAAGACTTCGGCAACGAAGAACGGCTGCGACAGGAAGCGCTCGATCTTACGGGCGCGGGCAACGGCCAGCTTGTCCTCTTCGGACAGTTCGTCCATGCCCAGGATGGCGATGATGTCCTGCAGGGCCTTGTAGCGCTGCAGCGTCGACTGAACCTTACGAGCCACTTCGTAGTGCTCTTCGCCGACAACGATCGGGTCGAGCATGCGCGACGTGGAGTCGAGCGGGTCGACCGCCGGGTAGATACCCTTTTCAGCGATCGAGCGCGACAGAACGGTCGTTGCGTCCAGGTGGGCGAACGAGGTTGCCGGAGCCGGGTCGGTCAAGTCGTCGGCCGGAACGTAAATGGCCTGAACCGAGGTGATCGAGCCGGTCGTCGTGGTCGTGATGCGCTCCTGCATCTGGCCCATGTCCGTTGCGAGCGTCGGCTGGTAGCCAACGGCCGAAGGAATGCGGCCGAGCAGAGCCGACACTTCGGAACCTGCCTGCGTGAAGCGGAAGATGTTGTCGACGAAGAACAGAACGTCCTGGCCCTGGTCGCGGAAGTTTTCAGCAACCGTCAGACCGGTGAGAGCGACGCGAGCGCGGGCGCCCGGCGGTTCGTTCATCTGGCCGTAAACGAGAGCGGCCTTGGAGCCTTCGCCGCCGCCGTGCTTGTTAACGCCGGATTCGATCATCTCGTGGTAGAGGTCGTTACCTTCGCGGGTACGCTCACCCACGCCGGCGAATACCGAGTAACCACCGTGCGCCTTGGCGACGTTGTTGATCAGTTCCATGATGAGAACGGTCTTGCCGACGCCTGCGCCGCCGAAGAGGCCGATCTTGCCGCCCTTTGCGTAAGGAGCGAGAAGGTCGACGACCTTGATGCCGGTGACGAGGATCTGTGCTTCCGTCGACTGATCGACGTAAGCCGGAGCGTCCTGGTGGATAGCGCGCTTGGAAGCGGTGACCAACGGACCTGCTTCGTCGACCGGCTCGCCGATGACGTTCATGATACGGCCGAGCGTTTCCGGACCAACCGGAACGGCAATCGGAGCACCGGTGTCAGAAACCGCCTGACCGCGAACCAGACCTTCGGTCGAGTCCATGGCGATCGTGCGAACTTCGTTCTCGCCGAGGTGCTGCGCTACTTCGAGAACCAGGCGGTTGCCGCCGTTGCTCGTTTCAAGCGCGTTCAAAATCGCCGGCAGTTCGCCTTCGAAAGCAACGTCCACGACGGCGCCGATAACCTGCGTGACCTTGCCGGCAGAGCCTGCCGCAGTCTTGGGGGTAGCTGCCTTAGCCATCTTCTTACCCTCTTTTCCCTAACCTCAGAGCGCTTCCGCGCCCGAAATGATTTCAATGAGTTCCTTGGTGATCTGAGCCTGACGCTGACGGTTGTAGTTGAGCGTCAGCTTGTTGATCATTTCACCAGCGTTGCGCGTTGCATTGTCCATCGCGCTCATCTTGGCGCCCATTTCACCGGCGACGTTCTCAAGGAGCGCGCGGAAGATCTGGACGGAAATATTGCGCGGGATCAGATCCTCGAGGATCGATGCCGGATCCGGCTCATACTCGTAGACTGCGCCGGCGTGCTCCGCATCCTCTGCAACAGCCGTGGGGGCCGATGCGGGGATGAGCTGCTGTGCCGTCGGAACCTGCGAGATGACCGACTTGAATTCGGAGTAGAACAACGTGCAGACGTCGAACTCATCGGCTTCGAACATGTCGATGATGCGCTTGCCGATCTGGTCGGCATTCTCGAAACCGACCTTCTTCACATCACGCAATTCCTTGCGCTCGACGATGAGCGAAGCGAATTCGCGGCGCAGAACGTCGTAGCCCTTCTTGCCGACGGTAAAGATCTTGACGGTCTTGCCTTCAGCGAGAAGCCTGCGAGCGTGATCGCGCGCAAAACGCGAGATCTGCGAGTTGAAGCCGCCGCACAAGCCGCGTTCGGCGGTGCAGACGACCAGCAAGTGAACCTGGTCCTTGCCGTTGCCGGTCATCAGCGCCGGCGCACCGTCGGCCTCCGTCATCGCACCGGCGATGTTTGCCAGAACGGCACCCATGCGCTGCGAGTACGGACGGGCGGCCTCGGCCGCCTCCTGGGCACGCCGAAGCTTCGCCGCGGCGACCATTTTCATCGCCTTGGTGATCTTCTGCGTCGCCTTGACGGAGGCGATCCGGTTTTTCAGATCCTTAAGTGAAGGCATCCGTTATCCGTCCTTTGGGTCCGATTAGGCGAAGGACTTCGCGAAGCTATCGATGGCAGCCGTGAGCTTGCCCTTCGTATCGTCGCTGATTGCCTTGTCCGTACGGATCGTGTCGAGGATAGCCGAGCCTTCCGAGCGAAGGTACGACAGCAGGCCCTGTTCGAACTTGCCGACCTGTGCGACCGGGATCTTGTCGAGATAGCCGTTGACGCCAGCGAAGATCACCGCGACCTGCTCTTCCGTCTTCAGCGGCGAGAACTGCGGCTGCTTCAGGAGTTCGGTCAGGCGCGCACCGCGGTTCAGCAGGCGCTGCGTCGAGGCGTCGAGGTCGGAGCCGAACTGAGCGAAGGCGGCCATTTCGCGATACTGGGCGAGTTCGCCCTTGATCGAGCCGGCAACCTGCTTCATCGCCTTGACCTGCGCGGCGGAGCCGACGCGCGAAACCGACAGACCGACGTTAACGGCCGGACGGATACCCTGATAGAACAGGTCGGTTTCGAGGAAGATCTGGCCGTCGGTGATCGAGATCACGTTGGTCGGAATGAACGCCGAAACGTCGTTGCCCTGGGTTTCGATGACAGGCAGAGCCGTCAGAGAGCCAGCGCCCTTTTCGTCGGAGAGCTTTGCAGCGCGCTCGAGGAGACGCGAATGCAGATAGAAAACGTCGCCCGGGTAAGCTTCGCGGCCCGGCGGGCGGCGCAGCAGCAGCGACATCTGGCGGTAAGCAACAGCCTGCTTGGACAGGTCGTCGTAACCGATCAGCGCGTGCTGACCGTTGTCACGGAAGTATTCGCCCATCGTGCAACCAGCGAACGGCGCCAGGTACTGCATCGGAGCCGGATCGGAAGCGGTCGCGGCAACGACGATCGAGTACTTCATTGCGCCGCGTTCTTCGAGAACCTTGACGAACTGGGCAACGGTCGAACGCTTCTGGCCGATAGCGACGTAGACGCAGAACAGCTTCTCGCTGTCCGGGCCGTTGTCGTGGATGGCCTTCTGGTTCAGGATCGTGTCGAGAATGATCGCGGTCTTGCCGGTCTGGCGGTCGCCGATGACGAGCTCGCGCTGGCCACGACCGACCGGGATGAGCGCGTCGATGGCCTTGAGGCCGGTCGACATCGGCTCATGAACCGACTTGCGTGGAATGATGCCCGGAGCCTTGACGTCGACGCGCGCGCGGCGGGTCGAATTGATCGGGCCCTTGCCGTCGATCGGGTTGCCGAGAGCGTCGACAACGCGGCCGAGCAGTTCCGGACCAACCGGAACGTCAACGATGGCGCCGGTCCGCTTGACGGTGTCGCCTTCCTTGATGTCGCGGTCCGAACCGAAAATAACAACACCGACGTTGTCCGATTCCAGGTTCAGCGCCATGCCACGGATGCCGCCGGGGAACTCGACCATTTCGCCTGCCTGAACATTGTCCAGACCGTAAACGCGAGCGATACCGTCACCGACGGAGAGAACCTGACCGACTTCCGAGACTTCTGCCTCTTTGCCGAAGTTTTTGATCTGGTCTTTGAGAATTGCGGAAATTTCCGCCGCGCGGATATCCATCAGCCGACCTCTTTCAATGCAAGCTTAAGGGTAGAGAGTTTCGTACGAAGAGACGTATCAATCTGACGGGACCCGACCTTCACGATCAGACCACCAAGAATTGACGGATCGATCGTGACAGCAATCGCCACGTCTTTGCCGGTGACGCCCTTGAGCGCCGCCTTCAATTCAGTTTCCTGCGCCGCAGTCAGCGCATGGGCCGAGGTAACCTCGGCAGTAATTTCGCCGCGATGGTTTGCAGCGATGATGCGGAAGGCCCTGATCATGCCCGGGAGAGCAAAGAGGCGGCGGTTACGCGCCACGACCTTCAGAAAGTTCGCGAAGAAGCCGCTGATACCAGCCTTCTCGCTGATGGCGACAATCGCCTTGAGCTGATCGTCGGCCGAAAAAACAGGGCTCGAAACAAAACGCTTCAGGTCGCCGCTCTCGTCGAGCATCGCCTGGAACCGGTCGAGGTCCTTGGTGACGCTTTCGACTGCGCCCTGCTCAAGCGCCAACTCGAACAGCGACGAGGCATAGCGCTCTGCAACACCAGAAGTAAGCTGGGATGTGTCTGCCACTGGCCCAAATTTCCCTGATTTCAACTCAAAATCCGGTCCCCGGCGGGCGCCTGACCTAGGATCTTGAATTCGTTATGATTTCCCCCAGAAATCGCAAGAGAGCCTCTTGCTTCTTCCGAAATTCGGGGTCCGTCTAACATAGGATGTTCGGACTCGCAACACGCGTAACGCCCGAATACGGCTTTCCCATCGATTTCTAACGCAAAAATGCTCAAAGCCCGGCAGCGAAGTGCTCAGCGCGAGAAATATCAGCTCAACTCAAGCGGAAAAGAAACCAAATACATAGGCGAGCGGAAGCGCAGCCAGAACGATTTGCACAACCAGAAGTAAATAGTTGAGAATCGTGCTCCCCTTATCTGAAAGGAGCGAAATGATGCGCGCAAATGCGGCCATGGCGAAGGAGGCGCCAAGCGCCATGTAGATCCAGTTCTGCGCCAACATGATGGCCGAGAGACCGAAGCCGAGATAGAAACCGCCGACCGATCGTTGCTCGGCGTAGCCGTCACGGCGGCCCTCGCGCGGCATGAGGCCGAACAACCGCATCGCATAACCTGGCGCGAACATGATGACAAAGCCCGCCAGCGCCGCGAACGCGGCGGCTGCGAAAGCGAGCTGTTCCCCAAGCTCCGTTGGAAAGTAAAAATCCATCATCGACCCCGAATCCCTTGTTTCGGCTTCCTTATGCCATGATTGGCTTGCCCGGCAAAAGCCCGTTCGGGAGCGATCTACAGGAAGCTTTGGGGATCCACGTCGAGCTGTACATGCACCGATCCGCGCTCCTTCGGCGCCTGCGCAAGCATGGCCCTGAGAAATGCCTGCATGTCCGAGTTCCTCCGTCCATGCACGAGAAGCCGGAAGCGATAGCGGCCGCGCACCAGCGCAAGCGGCGCTTCCGCAGGCCCGAGCACCGAGATGCCGGAGACATGAGGCGCGGCGTTTCGGATGCCGCGGGCATGGTTTTCCGCATCATGGCGCGTTTCCGCCGAAACGATGATCGACGCCAGCCGTCCGAACGGCGGCAGGATGGCGCGCTCCCGCTCGGCGATCTCGCGTTCGTAGAAGGCGCTTGCATCGCCCGACACGATCGCCTGCATGACGGGATGCTGAGGCTGGTAGGTCTGCAACAGGCCGTGGCTTTTCAGGCCGGTGCGGCCGGCGCGGCCCGTCACCTGCGACAGCAGCTGAAAGGTACGCTCGGCGGCACGCGGGTCGCCATTGGCGAGGCCGAGATCGGCATCGACGATGCCGACCAGCGTCATCAGCGGGAAATTGTGACCCTTGGCGACAAGCTGCGTGCCGATGACGATATCGGCCTCGCCCTTGGCAATGGCCTCGAGCTCAAGGCGCAACCGTTTGACGCCGCCCATCATGTCGGACGAGAGGACGATGGTTCGCGCCTCGGGGAAATGGCGTTCCACCTCCTCGGCAATGCGTTCGACGCCCGGTCCGCAGGCAACGAGGTGATCAAGCGTTCCGCATTCGGGGCAGGCTTCCGGGGTGTGCTCGGCATGGCCGCACTGATGGCATTGCAGCTGCCTCTTGAACCGGTGTTCGACGAGCCAGCTGGAGCACTGCGGGCACTGGAAGCGATGTCCACAGACGCGGCAGAGCGTCAGCGGCGCATAGCCCCGCCGGTTCAGGAAGAGGAGCGCCTGCTGCTGCTTTTCGACCGTCTTGCCGATCGCGCGGATCAGGACCGGCGACAGGAAGCCGCCGCGCTCGGGGGCATGGCGGCGCATGTCGATCAAGTGCAGATCCGGCAACGCCGCATCGCCGAATCGGGTCGGCATGTGAATGGTGCTGTAACGCCCGCTCTGCCCATTGACCTGGCTTTCGACCGAGGGGGTGGCGGAGACGAGAACCACCGGGAAATCGCCGATGCGCGCACGCACGACCGCCATGTCGCGCGCATTGTAATAGACACGGTCCTCCTGCTTGTAGGCCGGATCATGCTCTTCATCGACGATGATAAGACCTAGATCCTCGAACGGCAGGAACAGAGCCGAACGCGCGCCGGCAACGACGCGGACCTCGCCGGTGACCGCCTGACGCCAGACCTTCTCGCGGGTGCGCGGGGCCAGATCGGAATGCCATTCGGCGGGCTTGGCACCGAAACGATATTGGAAGCGCTCGAGAAAGCTTGCCGTCAGCGCGATCTCCGGCAGCAGAATCAGAACCTGCTTGCCGCGTCTCAGCGTTTCCGCGATCGCCTCGAAATAGACTTCCGTCTTTCCCGAACCGGTGACGCCGTCGATCAGCGAGACGGCGAACTCACCCTTTCGAACTTCGGCGAGAATCTCGTCGGCCGCCTCCCTTTGCGGGCCTTCCAGCCGCGCGCCCACGAATTCGGGATCGGGTTTGGCGACCACCGGCGGTGGCGGCAGGAAGACGGTTTCGAAAATGCCCTGGCTTACCAGACCGTCGACGACGCTCGTCGAGACGCCCGCGGCATGGGCAAGCCCGCTTCGCGTCCAGGACAGGCCGTCGCCCGCAATGTCGAGCACCCGGGCGCGCGCTGGCGTCATCCGCTCCGGCTCGCCGCCAACGAAGCGCAGGCCCTCCACCATCGGTTCCGGTTCAAAGGCATTCGGCGCACGCAGCGCCATGCGCGCCACCAGTCCCGGCGGGGACAGCGTGTAGCTCGCGACCCAATCGATGAAGTCGCGCATCTCCTTGCTCAGCGGCGGGCAATCGAAGACATGGCTGATCGGCCTCAGCTTCTTCGGATCGACATTGTCTTCGCCGCCGTCCCAGACGACGCCGATCACCTGCCTCGGACCGAGTGGCACCTGGACGACCGAGCCGGGTTCCACCGCCATCCCTTCCGGGACGGCATATGAATATGGCTTCGGCGCGGGCATGGGAACGAGCACCGGAACCGTACGGTTTGCCGGCGGCGTCTCAAACAACGCTCCAAAGAGATCGGACGAATCTGTGCTCATCGGGCGAGACCATGCCCGGATCGGCGCGAAAAGAAAACCTGCAAGACGTCCGTCACCAGCCTACTCGTCCTCGTCGACTACGCCGGTGAGCCGCATGCCCTCGATCCACGTGGCGCCGTCCCGCCGCACGACATGGCGGGCACAGGCGCCGCATTTCTCGCGCACGGCGGCCGCCAGCGCTTCCGAATGCGTAACGATCCAGATCTGGCTGCTGCGGGCCGCCTCCGCGATCATGTCCGCCAGAGGCAACAACATATCGGGGTGCAGGCTTGCTTCCGGTTCGTTGAGCGCAATCAGTGGCGGCAGCCGATAGGACATCAGCGCCGCGGCCAGGCCGAGGAACCGTATCTGCCCGTCCGACAGTTCGCGCGGCTGGAACACGCGGTTCGGAAATTCGGGAAAGGAAAGGCCGAACGACGCCGTCTCCTCGGGCAGCGGCACCGCGAGTCGCGCACCGCCGAGGGCAGCGGCGACGGCACGATCGAGATCGACCGTATCCTCCCGCGTATGCACCAGCGTTGCGAAGACCGCTGCAATGTTGCTGCCGTCCTCATCGAGCAGTGGCGCCGTGACCGCAAGGCAGGGTGCGCGCAGCGGTGAGAAACGATCCGTCCGGAAGCCGTGGAAGAAGCGCCAGCCGTCGATCGCACGGCGGAATGTCCCAATCTCGGGATAGTGCCCAGCGTCGCCAAGCAGTGCGATCGCGGTTTCCGAGGTCAGCGCCTGCTCGGGATAATCCTGCATCCGCCCATTCGGCCCGCGAACGGAAATCGCCGGGCCGGCACGCTTCATCATCGTGACAGGTCGGGTTCCGGTCTCGATCGAAAGCTCTTCGGTCTTGATTTGCGGTTCAAAGGGAAATCCCGCCGCAGCCGCCGGCGGTCGTAGACCGGCCTCGACCCTATACCGGAACGTGATCGCCCTTTCCTCGTCCAGAAGCTCCGCCTCGAGGCGAATCCGGAACGGCCCGTCGACATCCCGGCGCGGGCCGGACCACAACGCCGAGAACATCCCGCCCTCGGCGGCGATCTCATGCGCCAGACGTCCGCGCGTTGCCGCCTGGATGAGCTGGAGAGCCCGGTAGAGATTGGATTTTCCGACCCCGTTTTCGCCGATGAAAAGGTTGATCCCCGAAAGATCCATGCGGATCGATCGCAGGGACCGGTAGTTCTGGGCGAACATCGAGCGGAGCAGCATGCCTCGCTTTAGCCTATCCGATTAGGGAATTAATGGGCACCGACCAGTTCCGGTTCCGCAGGCGGAACCAACGGCAGGAATTGCGTGTCACCATCCGCGGCGAGCGCATGGACAGTGTGGTCTTCCAATGCCTTGGTGACTTCGTTGATGTCGCCGTCGAGATGCTCCACCGGGATCAGATTGCCGACCACGAAGTCGAATCGGTCGCCGCGCTTGTTCAGAAGCTCGTGAAAGACCGTCATGTCCCTGAGCTCGGTCGACCATTTCGCGAACCAGTAGAATAGGCCCGAGTTCCGCGCCGTCATGTGTACCGGCAGGATCGGCAGATTGTATTTCCGCGCAAGGCCGACGGCGGAGGTTTTCCAGGGACGTTCGTTCAGCCGGCCGTTCGCCCAATAAGCGATGCGCCCAGACGGAAAAAGAACCGTCGCCTTGCCTTCTTTGACGGCACGGTTGGTGATCTGCAATGTCTCACGGGTCTTCAGCTTGCTCTTGTATTCCTCGCGCCATTCCACCGGAATGATGACCTCGGCAAAACGTGGATTGACGCGTATGGCATCGCGGTTGGCAAACACCATGATGTCCGGCCGCTTGGTTTTCAGGAGGTCGAACACGGCAACGCCATCGGCGATCCCGGTCGGATGGTTGCTGACGAGCATGAAGCCGCCGCTATCCGGAATGCGTTCGCCGTGCCGAATATTGATCTCGAGCTTCAGCAGGTTGCTCATGTACTCGAAGCACTGGAGCCCCGGCATTTTCGCAACGTCATTGGCGAAGCTGATCGCCCTGTTGTAGCGCAGCAGTGTGTGGAGGAACGGCCGCATGACGGGCCAGAGCGGATGCTTCACGATCTTCTGCCCACGCTCGGCGATCAAGGTATCGACGATGTGGCCCGGCTTGCCATGGGAGACGAGCGCGATCGTCTCCGCGAACTGTCCAATTGCGGTCGTTGGATGGCGCCGTGACATTCAAGATCCTGCGTCGTTGGGAAACCGGTCACGTGGAATGATATGATAGAAGCATGACAAGCACTTGGCCGGCATTAGGAATTCCATAACTATCGCTCCTTCAGAATTGGCGGCAGGATTGGCAAATTCAAGGCCGGATACGTGAACGAACTCCTGATCATCGCCGACCCCGGCCTGATGGCCGAGCGCTCGGCATGGCTCGATAGCCTGGCTCGCGAGCGACGTCTGTCGGAGCACACGCTCGATGCTTACGAGCGTGATACGCGTCAGTTCCTGACGTTTCTGACCGGTCACCTCGGCGGCCCCGCAACGCTGAAAGATATCCAGGCGTTAAGGCCCGCGGACTTCCGTGCTTTTCTGGCGGCGCGACGCAAAGAGGGCTCCGGCGCTCGTTCGCTCGGTCGCAGTCTCGCCGGGCTGCGTTCCCTCCTGCGTTACCTCGAAAAGAAGGGACTGGTGAATGCCGCTGGCGTCAGTGCCGTCCGCTCGCCGAAGCAGCCGAAATCACTACCGAAACCCTTATCCGACCGGCAGGCCATCACTGTCGTCAGCGACGAGGCTCAGTTGCACGAAGAGCCTTGGATTGCCGCACGCGATGCCGCCGTTTTCACACTGCTCTACGGCTGCGGTCTGCGCATCTCCGAAGCGCTCGATCTGACGCCTGGCAACTTCAACCGCGGCGCGGCCACGCTGCGCATAACCGGCAAGGGCAACAAGACCCGCCTTGTGCCGATGCTCACCGTCGTCTTCGACGCCGTCGAGAAATACCGGTCTTTGTGCCCCTATCATCTCGAAGGCGAAGAACCCCTCTTTCGCGGCGCGCGCGGCGGCAAACTGCAAGCTGCGATCATTCAGCGCACCATGCAAAAGATGCGCAGCGCCTTCGGCCTTCCGGAAACAGCGACACCGCATGCGCTGCGCCATTCGTTTGCCACCCACCTGTTGGCAGGTGGCGGCGATTTGAGAACCATCCAGGAATTGCTCGGCCACGCCAGCCTTTCCACCACCCAGGTCTATACAGGTGTGGATTCCTCACGATTGCTTGAAGTTTACGACCGTGCCCATCCCCGGGCGTAATCTTTTGTTAACGGCTTCTCTTAAGGGAATATCCGCACGCTGGGCGTAGGCTTAGCGATCATAGTGACCGGAACACCATCATGACGATCTCCATCGGCCACCGCAGCCTGCACATCGCATCGCCGAGCAATCTCCTGCTCTGGCTGATTGCCGCCTTTCACATGCTGCTTGCGGCAACCCTGATCGCTGCGCTGTTCTCGGTGTCCCCCGCCGCAGCGGCCGACGAGGATGCCTGTACCGGCCACAATATCCTGACCGATCTCAAGCAGAGCGATGCCGCCCGCTACGCCGAAGTGGTGAAGGAGGCCGATGCCGTGCCGAACGGCAAGGGCATTTTCTGGAAGATCGAGAAGGCGGGGATAGCCCCGTCCTGGCTGCTCGGCAGCATGCATGTGACCGATCCGCGCGTGCTGACACTCCCACCACGCACGCAGGCAGCCCATGACGCTGCCGACACGATCGTCATTGAATCCGACGAGATCCTCGACGAGAAGAAGGCTTCCGCCGCTCTGCTGATGAAGCCTGAACTGATGATGTTCACGGACGGGACGACGATTGAACAGCTTCTGTCTCACGACGACTACGTTCGTCTGGAGGAAGGCCTGAAGCAGCGCGGCATCCCACTTGCCGCGGTCTCGCGCATGCGCCCCTGGATGATATCAAGCGTTGTTGCCCTGCCCGGCTGCGAAATGGCCCGCAAGGCGAAGGGCGTACAGTTCCTCGATCAGAAGATTGCCGCAGATGCCGTTGCTGGGGGCAAGCAGGTCAAGGGCCTGGAAACGCTTGCCGAGCAGCTGCAGGCAATGGCCGAGCTGCCGACCGAATTCCACATGAAGTCGCTGATCGAGACGCTGGCCTTGGGTTCCAAGATGAACGACGTGGTGGAAACCATGACCGATCTCTACCTCTCCGGCGATATCGGCATGACCATTCCGATGCTGAAGACAGTCTCGCCCGACGGCGAGGATGAGGACGGCGACTATGCCGCCTTCGAACAGCGCATCATTCTCGACCGCAACAAGGTGATGGCCGAGCGAGCAGCCCCGATCCTTGCCAATGGCAACGTCTTCATGGCCGTCGGCGCGCTCCATCTTCCCGGCGAAGGCGGCGTCATCGAACTGCTGCGCAAGCAGGGCTTCACGGTGACGGCCGTCAACTAGCTCCCGACGGTCATGCGCCTGAGAACATTGGTCTTCCAGTAGAACTGGTGGGCCAGCGCGCCGGCAACATGCGCCGCGATCAAAGCCCAGAGGATTGCCTTGAGGATACCGCCATGAAGCTCGCCGGAAAAATCGATCCCTAGATAGTAAGCCATCATGCCGGTCAGCGGCAGGAGGAAGATGAGCAGATACAGCGCTGCATGCGCGACCTTGGCGCCAATCCGGAATATCTTCGGCTCCGCCGCCGGTTCAGCGGGCGCGCCCTGAATAAGGCGCAGGCAAACGCGAAAGATTGCCAGAACGAGAATGCCGATGCCGACATAGGCATGCACATTGGCAGACGCGATCTGATCTGCCGAGGGGATGCCACCATGACGAACCGTCCGGTTCCAAGCGTTCATACCATCCGGAAAGAGCAGGTTGAAAAAGATCATGAGCGCCATGACCCAATGCAGCAATCGCTGTGGGAGGCTATATGCATCACGAGAATCAGTAGGCATGTATCTATCCTCAAAACAGCAATTAGAACCGTTCTAAGGTAAATGGGCCGCCTGCTGTGAAGCAAGCGGCCCATCCCATATTGCGAAAATTTAATATTACATATGGATCGGCTTGAAGAAGGCGGCGAGAGCCGCTTCCTTAACCGCTTCCGACATGGTCGGGTGCGCGTGGCAGGTGCGGCCGAGATCTTCCGCGGAACCACCAAACTCCATCAGAACGGCGATCTCGTGGATCATCTCGCCGGCGCCGAAGCCGACGATATGGCCGCCGAGGACGCGGTCCGTTTCCTTGTCGGAGAGGATCTTCACGAAACCGTCGGTCGCCAGCATCGCGCGGGCTCGGCCGTTCGCGGTGAAGGGGAACTTGCCGACCTTGTAGGCGATGCCTGCCGCCTTCAGCTCTTCCTCGGTCTTGCCAACGGAGGCGACTTCCGGCTGCGTGTAGACGACGCTCGGGATGACGTCATAATTCACATGGCCATGTTGACCGGCGAGGATTTCGGCGAGCGCCACGCCTTCGTCTTCAGCCTTGTGAGCCAGCATCGGACCCTTCACCACGTCGCCGATCGCGTAGATACCAGGCACGTTGGTACGGAAGTGTCCGTCGATCTCGACGCGGCCACGATTGTCGAGCTTAACGCCTGCTTCTTCCAGACCGAGGCCGGCTATGTATGGCGTGCGGCCAGTCGCGATCAGAACGACTTCGGCGTCGAGCGTCTGTGCATCGCCACCCTTGACCGGCTCGAAGGTAACCTTGGCACCCTTGCCGCCCTTCTCAACGCCCGTCACCTTGGAGCTAAGGTTGATGGTGACACCCTGCTTGGCGAGCATGCGCTGGAACTGTTTGGAGACTTCGCCATCCATGCCGCCGAGAATCGTGTCGAGATATTCGACGACGGTGACCTTGGCGCCGAGGCGCAACCAGACGGAACCGAGCTCGAGACCGATGACGCCACCACCGACGACGATCATCGTTTCCGGCACCTTCTCAAGCGCGATCGCGCCCGTTGAGGAAATGATCACCTTCTCGTCGAGATCGACCTTCACGCCCGGAATGCCTGCCACGTCGGAGCCGGTCGCGATGACAATGTTCTTGCCTTCGATTTCCTGGACCTTGCCGTCTTCGGCAGTCACGGAAACCTTGCCAGCCGATACGATCTTGCCGGTCCCCTGGAATGCATCGATCTTGTTCTTCTTGAAGAGGAAGGCAACGCCATCGACGTTGGCCTTTACCGTCGCATCCTTGTGCGCCAGCATCTTTCCGAGGTTCAGCTTCGGAGCAGCGACCTCGATGCCGAGCGCGTCCATGCCGTGGCCAGCCTGATGGAACATTTCGGAGGCATGCAGCAGCGCCTTGGACGGGATGCAGCCGACGTTCAGGCACGTGCCGCCGAACGTTGCGCGCTTTTCAACGACAGCGACCTTGAGGCCGAGCTGGGCTGCCTTGATGGCAGCGACGTAGCCGCCAGGGCCGGTTCCGATAACGATCACATCGTAGGACATTGTTTCTTTTCCTTTTCGTTATTTGCTTAGTCAGCCGCGCGGGCGAGCGCGAGGCGGAAACCGAAGCCGACCAGTGCGGCGCCGGTGATACGGTTGAACCATCTGCCGCTTGCGATGAAGCGGTCGCGAATGGGCTTTACGGTGAAGAAAGTGGAGACGCCGGCGAACCAGGCGACGAGTGCGGTGGCCATTCCGATGCCGTAGCTGAACTGGATCAGCGCCGGGGTATCGTGATGCACCAGCGTCGAGAAGAGGGACAGGAAGAACAGGACCGGCTTCGGATTGAGCGCGTTGGTGATGAAGCCCATGCCGAGGCATTTCAGCGCCGAGATCGGCGCGCGGTCTTCGTCCGTCACCTCGATCTCATTCACGTTGAAGCCCGGCTCGCGGAAGGACTTGATGCCGAGGTAGACGAGATAGGCGACGCCGGCCCATTTGATCATGGCAAACAGCATCAGCGATTTGGAGACGATCAGGCCAAGGCCGAGGATCGTGTAGCTGATGTGAAAGAGCAGCGAGAAGCCCATGCCGAGGCCGGTCATCATGGCGGCACGGCGCCCGTGCACGATGCTCTGGCGCAGGATGACCGCAAAGTCGGCGCCCGGTACGACGATGAAGATCGAAAAGACGGCCATGAGGCCGAGAAATTCGAAGAAGTATTGCATGGCGATATGGTCTCCGTGCCCTAACGGCCGCCGCTGACGTTGAGTATGGCGCCCGTTATATAGGAAGCCGTCGGCGAGAGAAGGTAGAGGACCGCATCGGCTATCTCCTCTGCCGTGCCGGGCCGCTGCATCGGAATGCTCGGTGCGAGGTCGCGTGCGCGGTTCGGCAGGCCGCCGGATGCATGAATGTCGGTATCAATGACGCCGGGACGGATAGCGTTCACACGCACGCCCTCATTCGCCACCTCGCGGGACAGGCCCACGGTGAACGTATCGATCGCGGCCTTCGAGGCAGCGTAGTCGACATACTGCGAGGCCGAGCCCAGCACCGCTGCCATTGACGAAATGTTGACGATCGCCCCGCCCTTGCCGCCGTGGTTCGACGACATGCGGCGAACGGCCTCGGCCGCGCAGAGGATCGAACCGGTCACGTTGACACGCATCATCCGTTCAAGCCGCTCGACGCTCATCTCGTCGACGCGCTGCTTGGCATCGACGATGCCGGCATTGTTGACCAGCCCGTCCAGCCGTCCGAAATGCCTGTCGACGGCCTGAAACATCGAAACGATATCCTGCGCGCTGCCGACATCGCCCTTGATGGCGATGGCGTCGCCACCCTCTGCCTTGACCTCGGAGACGATAGCATCGGCAGCGGCGCGGTTCGCGGCGTAGTTCACGGCGACGTCCCAGCCCTGGCGGGCAGCGAGACGGCAGACCGCCGCACCGATGCCTCGGCTCCCGCCGGTAACGAGAAGGACGGGTCGTTGTGTCATTTCGCGCACTCCTCGAATGCCAGGACATCCCACGGCGCAACCGTCGCCTTGTCGTTGCCCCATATCTGCGATTGGCGGATCGCCGGGCCGAGACCCGGCAGAAAGATATTCTCGGTGGCTGCCGCGGCTTCGGACTGCAGATTGTCGATTTCGCCCTTGGCGTTTACGCTATAGACCGTGCCCCGCCAGATCGTGCAGGCATCCAGATCGGCGCCCGTCACGTCGCCGCCAGGGCAGTTGAACATCAGGATACCGACGGCGCGTTCCGGATCGTCGGACGGCATCACATAGCCGTCCAGCTCGATCGAAGTTTTGAGAACCTTTAGCGTGAACCGGTTTCTGGCAGCGGCTGCTTCCGAATTGATCGGCGTAAAGCGAAGCTCGTAGGCGCCGTCGCGGTCGGCATAGACGGCACTTGCCTGCGTGCAATCGGGAGCACCAAAAGCAGTCGCAGGCAGCGCCAGCAAAAACGCGAGCGACGCCCAGACCCTACCCTTGGCAAAGGGAGGCATCCCGGTCATACGCCCTGTGGAGATTGCCAGCGACATTACGCGCCCCGCTGAGGTGGAAAGGGCCGCTCACGCGGCCCAGTCGAATGCTTAGAGATCGAGAACCAGGCGCTCCGGATCTTCCAGGCTTTCCTTGACGCGGACGAGGAAGGTCACGGCTTCCTTGCCGTCGACGATACGGTGGTCGTAGGAGAGCGCGAGATACATCATCGGACGGATGACGATCTGGCCGCCAACGACGACCGGACGGTCCTGGATCTTATGCATGCCGAGGATGCCGGACTGCGGCGCGTTCAGGATCGGCGAGGACATCAGCGAGCCGTAAACGCCGCCATTGGTGATCGTGAAGGTGCCGCCCTGCATGTCGGCCATCGAGAGCGAGCCATCGCGCGCAGCCTTTGCGAGACGCGCCAGTTCCTTTTCGACTTCAGCGATCGACATCTGGTCCGCGTCGCGGATGACAGGGACGACGAGGCCCTTGTCCGTGCCGACGGCCATGCCGATGTGGCAGAAGTTCTTGTAGATGATGTCGGTGCCGTCGATCTCGGCGTTAACAGCCGGAAGTTCCTTCAGCGCGTGGGTGATAGCCTTGGTGAAGAAGCCCATGAAGCCGAGCTTCACGCCATGCTTCTTTTCGAAGACGTCCTTGTACTTGGCGCGCAGGTCCATGACAGCCTTCATGTCCACCTCGTTGTAGGTGGTCAGCATGGCAGCCGTGTTCTGTGCGTCCTTCAGGCGCTTGGCGATCGTCTGGCGCAGGCGCGTCATCTTCACGCGCTCTTCGCGAGCCGCATCCTCGACAGTCGACGGGCCGCGGGCGGCAGCCGGAACGGCAGGAGCGGCAGCGGCAGCCGGGGCGGAGATGCCCTTGGCAACAGCAGCGATCACGTCGCCCTTCAGAACCTGGCCACGCTTGCCGCTGCCGTCGATCTGATCGGCCGACAGGTTGTTTTCGGCGAGCATCTTGGCGGCAGCCGGTGCCGGCGGCATCGCGGAAGCAGCAGCTGCCGGAGCAGCGGCGGCAGCGACAGCCGGTTCGGCTACCTTTGCCGGGGCGGCGGCGGGAGCAGCAGCAGCCGGGGCGGCGGCGGCACCAGCGCCTGCGGCGATCTGGCCGAGCAGCGCGCCGAGACCGACGGTTTCGCCAGCCTGGGCGACAATCTCGGACAGCGTACCGGAAGCCGGTGCGGGCACTTCGATGGTCACCTTGTCGGTTTCAAGCTCGAGAATCGGTTCGTCGGCCTTGATGGCATCGCCGACCTTCTTGAACCAGGTACCGACGGTTGCCTCGCTGACGGATTCACCGAGAGTTGGAACGCGGATTTCTGTGGCCATTGTTCAAATCCTGATTTGCTTGTGTTCGTTTATTCGTTTCCGGCTCCTGACGGCCGGAGAATGATCGAGGGCATTGGCAATATGTCGAAGCGAAAACCGTAACCGGACTGGATGATCGGATCGGCATCGGCAAGCGCTTGCGCTGCCTGCTGATCCTCCACCGAGACGACTGCCATGCCCCAGCCTCCTTCACCTTCGAAGACGGGACCGACGGCGATCGCCGATCCCTGTTCCGCGTTCTGGTGCCAGTAGGCGGCATGGCGCTTCATCGCGGCCATTTCCTCCCCGGTCGCGTCGTAGGGGAAACGGGGGCGAGGCGGCACAAGTCTGAAGAAGAAATATGCCATCGCCCCGATCCCTTAACCGCCCAGCGCATCCTCGAGGAATGCGGCGAGCTGCGACAGATGCTTGGACATCAGACCCGTTGCCGGCGAAGCGGCAGCCGGACGGCCGGTGTAACGGACGCGCTGGTACTTCGCATCGATGTGGGCGAGCACCCACTCCAGATACGGGTCGATGAACGACCATGCGCCCATGTTCTTCGGCTCTTCCTGGCACCAGACCATCTCGGCGTTCCGGAAGCGGGAAAGCTCGTTGATGAGCGCCTTTGCCGGGAACGGATAGAGCTGTTCGACGCGCAGCAGGTAGATGTCGTCGATGCCGCGCTTTTCGCGCTCTTCCAGAAGGTCGTAGTAGACCTTGCCGGTGCACATGACCACGCGGCGGATCTTCGCATCCTTCTGCAGTTTGATCGGGCCGTCCTTGATGACCTCCGCATCGTCCCAGAGGAGGCGATGGAAGGAAGACTCGCCAGCGAGTTCGGCAAGGCTGGAAACAGCCCGCTTGTGACGCAGCAGGGACTTCGGCGTCATCAGCACGAGCGGCTTGCGGAAGTCGCGCTTCAGCTGACGGCGCAGGATGTGGAAGTAGTTCGCCGGCGTCGTGACGTTGGCAACCTGCATGTTGTCCTCGGCGCAAAGCTGCAGGAAGCGCTCGAGGCGGGCCGAGGAGTGCTCCGGACCCTGGCCTTCGTAGCCATGCGGCAGCAGGCAGACGAGACCCGACATGCGCAGCCACTTGCGTTCGCCCGAGGAGACGAACTGGTCGAAGACGACCTGCGCACCGTTGGCGAAGTCACCGAACTGGGCTTCCCAAAGGGTCAGCGCATTCGGGCGAGCCAGCGAATAGCCGTATTCGAAGCCGAGCACCGCTTCTTCCGAAAGCATCGAGTTGATGACTTCGTAGCGAGCCTGGTTGGACGACAGGTTCGCCAGCGGGATGTAGCGCTCTTCCGTCTCCTGATCGTAGAGAACCGAATGACGCTGCGAGAAGGTACCGCGCTCGCAATCCTGACCGGAAAGGCGGATCTTGTGGCCTTCGACAACAAGCGAACCGAAGGCAAGCGCCTCGGCCATCGCCCAGTCGAGATTCTCGCCCGTCTGGATCATGTTGGCGCGGTTTTCCATGAAGCGCTGGATCGTGCGGTGTGCATGGAAGCCTTGCGGAATTTCCGAAAGCTTGCGGCCGATATCCTTGAGCGTCTTCATCGGAACGGCGGTCTTGCCGCGGCGCTGTTCGTCGGCGTTGTCAGCCGTGCGCAGGCCCGACCACTCGCCATCCAGCCAATCGGCCTTGTTCGGCTTGTAGCTCTGCCCGGCGTCGAACTCCTGCTCGAGATGCGCGCGCCAGTCAGCCTTCATCTTCTCGACGTCGCCATCGGTCAGCAGGCCTTCGGCAACGAGGCGATCCGCATAGATCTGCAGCACCGTCTTGTGGGCGCGGATGACCTTGTACATCTTCGGCTGAGTGAAGGACGGCTCATCGCCTTCATTGTGGCCGTAGCGACGATAGCAGAACATGTCGACCACAACGGGCTTGTGGAACTTCATGCGGAATTCCATGGCGATCTTGGCAGCATAGACAACTGCTTCCGGATCGTCGCCGTTGACGTGGAAGATCGGCGCTTCGATCATCTTGGCGACGTCGGACGGATAGGGCGACGAACGCGAGAAGGCCGGGTTGGTGGTGAAGCCGATCTGGTTGTTGATGATGACGTGCATCGTGCCGGCAACGCGGTGACCGCGCAGGCCCGACAGGCCGAGGATTTCGGCAATCACGCCCTGGCCGGCAAACGCCGCGTCGCCGTGGATCAGCAGCGGCAGAACCTTGGCGCGCTCCGACAGCGGAATGGTATCGCCGTCCCAGACGGTGGCGCCCATGTCCTGCTTGGCGCGAGCCTTGCCCATGACGACGGGGTCAACGATTTCAAGGTGCGACGGATTGGCCGTCAGCGAGACGTGGACCTTGTTGCCGTCGAACTCGCGGTCGGAGGAGGCGCCGAGGTGGTACTTGACGTCGCCGGAACCTTCGACTTCGTCAGGCGCGTAGGAACCGCCCTTGAATTCGTGGAAAATCGCGCGATGCGGCTTGCCCATGACTTGCGAAAGCACATTCAGACGACCGCGATGGGCCATACCGAATACGGCTTCACGAAGGCCGAGGTGGCCGCCGCGCTTCAGGATCTGCTCCAGCGCCGGGATGAGCGATTCGCCACCATCGAGACCAAAGCGCTTGGTGCCCTTGAACTTCACGTCTAGGAACTGCTCGTAGCCTTCGGCCTCGACCAGCTTGGCAAGGATCGCCTTCTTGCCTTCCGGGGTGAAGGCAACGCCCTTGTCCGGACCTTCGATGCGCTCCTGGATCCAGGCTTTTTCTTCCGGATTGGAAATATGCATGAATTCGACGCCGAGGGTCGAGCAGTAGGTGCGCTCGAGGATCTCGATCATCTCGGGAAGGGTGGCGTATTCAAGGCCGAGAACGTTGTCGATGAAGATCTTGCGGGAATAGTCGGCCTGCGTGAAACCGTAAGCTTCGGGCGACAGTTCCTTGTAGTCTTCGACGGGTGCTGCGATCCCGAGCGGATCGAGCTTGGCATGCAGGTGGCCGCGCATGCGATAGGCGCGGATCATCATGATGGCGCGGACGGAGTCGCGGGTCGCCTGCAGGATGTCGGCACCTTCGGTCGGCTTGCCTGATGCTTCCGCCTTGCCCTTGACCTTGGTCTCGATGATCTTTTCAACAGTGCCCCAATCGCCGTCGAGCGCCGAAACTAGATCGCTCTTCGGCTGCAGGGGCCAGTTCGTCTTGCGCCAGGATGCACCCTTGGCCGCCTTTTTCACATCTTCCGGATTGTCTTCCAGAGCCTTGAAGAAGGACCGCCATTCCTCGTTGACCGAGCTCGGGTCTTCTTCATAGCGCGCATAGAGCTGCTCGATATAGGCAGCATTGGCGCCATCCAGGAACGAGGTAATCTGAAACTGCTCGTTGGCTTCTTGCCGTGCCATGGTTGCACGCGGACGCTTTCGTCCGCCTCCTGACTTGTGATTCCGCCGGATACTCGACCGGCTTGCCGCATCTGTCGATAGCCGCCTGTCCGCGGCTCATTCCATTTCAAAGTCGAGACCCGGGCGAGCGGCGAAAACCGTTGCCCGGGTTATAGATTGGATTAGCCCTTGAGGACTTCAACCAGCGTCTTGCCGAGGCGCGCCGGCGAAGGCGAAACCTTGATGCCAGCCGATTCCATGGCCGCGATCTTCGATTCCGCGTCGCCCTTGCCGCCGGAAACGACAGCACCGGCATGACCCATGGTGCGGCCCTTCGGAGCCGTACGGCCCGCGATGAATCCGGCCATCGGCTTCTTGCGGCCCTTCTTGGCTTCGTCGATCAGGAACTGGGCCGCGTCTTCTTCAGCCGAGCCGCCGATTTCGCCGATCATGATGATCGAGGTCGTGGCTTCATCGGCCAGGAACATTTCCAGCACGTCGATGAACTCGGTGCCCTTGACCGGGTCGCCGCCGATACCGACAGCCGTCGTCTGGCCGAGGCCTTCGTTGGATGTCTGGAACACCGCTTCGTAGGTCAGCGTGCCTGAACGGGAAACGATGCCGACCGAACCCTTGCGGAAGATCGAGCCCGGCATGATGCCGATCTTGCACTCTTCCGGCGTCAGGATGCCCGGGCAGTTCGGTCCGAGCAGGCGTGACTTCGACTTGTCGAGCTTGGCCTTGACGCGCACCATATCCATGACCGGGATGCCCTCGGTGATGCAGGTGATGAACGGGATTTCGGCCTCGATCGCCTCGATGATCGCATCAGCAGCACCGGCCGGCGGGACGTAGATCACGGTCGCATCGGCGCCGGTCCGTTCCTTGGCTTCGGCAACGCTTGCGAAGATCGGCAGCGAGGTACCGTCGACGCCCGACGACCAGGTTTCGCCACCCTTCTTCGGGTGAATACCGCCGACCATCTTGGTACCGTAGTAAGCAAGCGCCTGTTCGGTGTGGAAGGTACCGGTCTTGCCGGTCAGGCCCTGAACGAGAACCTTGGTGTCTTTGTTGACGAGAATAGACATTCTTTCGGTCCTTCCGGATTAGGCCTTGATCGYCGCGACGATCTTCTTCGCCGCGTCGTCGAGATCGTCGGCAGCCGTAATCGCCAGACCCGACTCGTTGAGGATTTTCTTGCCGAGTTCGACGTTGGTGCCTTCGAGGCGAACGACGAGCGGAACCTTCAGACCGACTTCCTGCACAGCTGCGACAACGCCTTCGGCGATGACGTCGCAACGCATGATGCCGCCGAAGATGTTGACGAGGATGCCCTCGACCTTCGGGTCAGCCGTAATGATCTTGAAGGCTGCAGCGACCTTCTCCTTGCCGGCGCCACCGCCGACGTCGCAGAAGTTTGCCGGCTCCTTGCCGTAGAGCTTGATGATGTCCATCGTCGCCATGGCGAGACCGGCGCCGTTGACCATGCAGCCAATGTTGCCGTCGAGGGCTACGTAGGCGAGATCCCACTTCGAGGCCTCGATTTCCTTGGCGTCTTCCTCGGTCTCGTCGCGCAGCGCCTTGACGTCGTCGTGGCGGAACAGCGCATTGCCGTCGAATGACATCTTGGCGTCGAGAACGCGCAGGTGGCCATCCTTCATGACGATCAGCGGGTTAACCTCGAGGAGAGCCATGTCCTTCTCGCCGAATGCCTTGTAGAGCGCCGGAAACAGCGACTTGGCGTCTTCGGCGGCGGCGCCGGTCAGTTCGAGAGCCTTGGAGATCGCAGCAACGTCAGCCGCGGTGACGCCGGCTTCCGGATCGATAGCGATCGTGTGGATCTTCTCGGGCGTATCGTGAGCGACAGCCTCGATGTCCATGCCGCCTTCGGTCGAGACGACGAAGGCAACGCGGCCAACCGAGCGGTCGACCAGCAGCGAGCAATAGAGTTCGCGGGCAATATCGGCGCCGTCTTCGATGTAGAGGCGGTTGACCTGCTTGCCAGCTTCGCCCGTCTGCGCCGTTACCAGCGTGTTGCCGAGCATTTCCTTGGCGTGAGCAACGACTTCGTCGATCGACTTGGCGAGACGAACACCGCCCTTGGCGTCGGCGCCGAGTTCCTTGAACTTGCCCTTGCCGCGGCCGCCGGCATGGATCTGGCTCTTGACCACATAAAGCGGGCCCGGAAGCGACTTGGCGGCAGCTTCGGCTTCCTCGACCTTGAGGATCGCCACACCTTTTGCGACCGGCGCGCCATAGCCCTTCAGCAGAGCCTTGGCCTGATATTCATGAATATTCATGGATCTATTCCTGTTTGGATTGCGTCAGCGCGCGGTCTGATTACTTCAGCGCAGGCGCAATGTTGATGCAGGCTTCGCAAAGACCGGCGACAGCAGCGACCGACTTGTCGAAGGCTTCCTTTTCGGCCTTGTTGAGGTCGATCTCGATGACGCGCTCGACGCCGCCGGCACCGATAACAGTGGGAACGCCGACATACATGTCCTTGACGCCGTACTGGCCAGTCAGCTGTGCTGCGCAAGGCAGGACGCGCTTCTTGTCCTTGAGGTAGGACTCGGCCATTTCGATCGCGGAAGCAGCCGGCGCATAGTAGGCCGAGCCGGTCTTCAGCAGGCCGACGATTTCGGCACCCCCGTCACGGGTACGCTGGATGATTTCTTCGAGGCGTTCCTTGGTGACCCAACCCATCGTGACGAGATCCGTCAGCGGAATACCGCCAACCGTCGAATAGCGGGCGAGCGGCACCATCGTGTCGCCATGGCCGCCGAGAACGAATGCCGTGACGTCCTGTACGGAAACGTTGAATTCCTGGGACAGGAACAGGCGGAAGCGCGACGAGTCGAGAACGCCGGCCATACCGACGACCTTGTTGGCCGGAAGGCCGGAGAACTTCTGCAGCGCCCAGACCATCGCGTCGAGCGGATTGGTGATGCAGATGACGAAAGCGTTCGGGGCATACTTCTTGATGCCGGCGCCGACCTGTTCCATGACCTTGAGGTTGATGCCGAGAAGGTCGTCGCGGCTCATGCCCGGCTTGCGCGGCACACCGGCGGTGACGATGCAGACATCAGCACCCTCGATCGCCGAATAGTCGCTGGCGCCCGTCAGGTTGGCGTCGAAGCCCTCGACCGGAGAGGACTGAGCGATGTCGAGGCCCTTACCCTGAGGAATGCCGTCGGCGATATCGAAGAGAACGATGTCACCCAGTTCCTTCAGGCCGGCGAGATGCGCCAGCGTGCCACCAATCATGCCAGAACCAATGAGTGCGATCTTGTTACGCGCCATTTCGCTGTTTCCTTTGCGATCAAAATTCGTCAGGCGACGCGCGGAGGGGGCATCGCCCAATGCCGCAATCGCATAGCTCCAAAGCCAAAAAATGGCAAATGATTATTTTTGAGCAAGGAATTTCAATCGTTTAGATCATAAAATTCTTACGTAAACGTAAGATTATTTGTCGCCAGAACGTTACTCCGCGGCCCGCCGCTCGTGATGCAATGCAAGATATTCCAAACTGCGCATTTCGAAAAGTCGCGAGACAGTACGATCGAATTCGAAGCCTTCGGTGCCACGCGCCTGTGTCAGCAAGTTTTCAGGCATCGCCGCAGCGGAGACATAGAGCCGTACCGCATGATCGTAAAGTGTATCGATCAGGATGATGAAGCGCTTGATCTGGTTTCGCTTGTCTGGCCCCAGCAGCGGCACGTGATCGATGAAGATGGCGTCGAAACGTTCGGCAATGGCCAGAAAGTCCGCGGCACCCAACGGCTTTTCACAGAGATCAGCGAACGAAAACCGCGCCAGCCGATCAACTGCCAGCGGCACGTGGATCGACCGCCCCTTCATCGGAATCTCCAGCGGCTGCGCCTTTCGGCCGTGAAGCGCCTGCATCCAGGATGCATCCATGGCCATGTCGGTCCGGTTATCGATCGGCGTCAGATAGACCGGCTGGCTGTCGAGCTTCTCCATCCGGTAGTCAGTCGGCGAGTCCAGTGTCACGATCTCGACGTTCTGCTTCAGGAGATCGACGAAGGGCAGGAACAAGCTCCGATTGAGGCCGTCCTTGTAGAGGTTGTTGGGCTCGACATTGGAGGTCGCGACCAGCAGGCACCCGCGCCGGAAAAGTTCGGAAAACAGCCGCGACAGGATCATCGCGTCGGCGATGTCAGTCACGGTAAACTCATCGAAGCACAGCAGTTCGGCTTCGTCATAGAGGGCAGCAGCAACGACCGGAATGGGATCGGCCTGCTTGGTCTCGCCCTGCTTGAGCTTCAGCCGGTGTGCCGCGATGCGGTTGTGCACGTCGGCCATGAATTCGTGGAAGTGCGCGCGCCGCTTCTTCGCGCAAGGCGCCATGCCGAAGAACATATCCATCAGCATCGTCTTGCCGCGGCCGACGCTGCCATGAATGTAGAGTCCCTTGACTGCTTCCGCCGGCTTCTTCTTGTTGGCGAACAACCAGCCGAGAGCGCTTGCCTTTGCCGCCGGCCGCCGCTGCTTCAACCCCGACAGTACCCGATCCAGGCATTTCGCCACGTGCATCTGGGCTGAATCGATTTGAAGCGCGCCCGAAGCCGTCAGCGACTTCAATTGTTCACTGACGCTCAGGGTGTAGTCTGGCATGGGTTGCATAAAGGAGGTCCGCCTATGCAGGATCGGCGGCCTTCGCCGCCGGATCTTTTAACGGCTGAGGCTGATCGGCTGACCGGTATTGGTCTGGCCGCTGAAAGCGTTGTCGGCGGTCTTGTAGACGCTGCCGATCTGGTTGCCGCTGCGGTCCTTCAGGATAACCTGCTTGCCTGAAACTTCCCAGGAGCCCATCGCCGTCAGTTCGCCGACGCAGCCGCGCGTACCGCCACGCGAGCCGCTGCCGAGATTGGTGAGCGTCAGGAACATGTCGCAGGAGCCGTTGACGCGCCAGCTGCCGACCATCGATTCCTTCGTGACATCCATCGCATTCGCAGCCATCGCGCCGGGCTGGCCGCCGGCGACTGGCGCCGTGGCCGTTGGAGCGGCCGGGAATTGGGAAGCACCGGAAGGCGGCGGAAGCTGTCCGCCCTGAACCGAAGGAACCGGCTGGGCCGTCAGCGGCGCCGGCTGGCTAAAGCTTGCATTGTCATAGGCGGTGCGCTGGCAGCCAGCTAACGACAGAATAACCACGAGACCTGTCGCCATATGTCTGAACTGCATCATCATACTCCTGATTTTTCCAGTATTGCCCTGAAGTTGCCGCGCAATCACGGCGGAATTATCTTGAAAGGCTGTACTGAATCAAGCCAGCGCGAGGAGAAATTGTGTCGATGTGGGAGCAACGCCGTAACGCCGAGACAAATTTGGCGCAATCCCGGACAGATTAAGGCTTCGCGAGCGGATAAAGAAAAGGGCCGCATCCGCGGCCCTTTTGCTGGATTGATCAAACACGACGCTCGACCATCATCTTCTTGATTTCGGCGATTGCCTTGGCAGGGTTCAGGCCCTTCGGGCAGGTCTGCGCGCAGTTCATGATCGTGTGGCAGCGATAGAGACGGAACGGATCCTCGAGATTGTCGAGACGCTCGCCGGTCGCTTCGTCGCGGCTGTCGATCAGCCAGCGGTAAGCCTGCAGGAGAACGGCCGGACCGAGGTAGCGGTCGCCGTTCCACCAGTAGCTCGGACAGGAAGTCGAGCAGCAAGCGCAGAGAATGCACTCGTAGAGGCCGTCGAGCTTCTGGCGGTCCTCATGGCTCTGCTTCCATTCCTTGGCCGGCGTCGGCGAAACCGTCTTCAGCCATGGCTCGATCGAGCGGTGCTGGGCATAGAAGTTGGTGAGATCCGGGACCAGGTCCTTGACGACAGGCAGATGCGGCAGCGGATAGATCTTCACCGCGCCCTTGATGTCGTCGAGACCCTTGGTGCAGGCGAGCGTATTCGTGCCGTCGATGTTCATCGCGCAGGAGCCGCAGATGCCCTCACGACAGGAACGGCGCAGCGTCAGCGTCGGGTCGATTTTGTTCTTGATGTAGAGCAGACCGTCGAGCACCATCGGACCGCAATCGTCGACATCGATATAGAAGGTGTCGATCGACGGGTTCTGTCCGTCATCCGGGCTCCAGCGGTAGACGCGGAATTCGCGAGTGTTCTTCGCGCCCGCTGGCTTCGGCCATACCTTGCCTTCGCGGATCTGGGAGTTCTTGGGAAGAGCGAGTTCAACCATGTCCGGTTCCTTTTAGTACACGCGAGCCTTGGGCGCGATCTTCTTGGGATCGATGCCCTCTGCGATGAGCTCGGTGTGAACCGGGCGGTAGTCGAGCTTGACGTCGCCTGACTCGTTGACCCAGGCAAGTGTGTGCTTGCGCCAGTTGACGTCGTCACGGCCGGCAAAAGCGCCTTCCGTGTAGTCTTCGCGTGCGTGCGAACCACGGCTCTCCTTGCGAGCCTCGGCGCCGTAGATCGTCGTGATGGCGTTGGCCATCAGGTTCTGCAGCTCGAGGGTTTCCACGAGGTCGGAGTTCCAGATCATCGAACGGTCGGTGACCTTGATGTCGCGCATTTCCTGCCAGATGGCCGAGATGCGCTTGCAGCCCGACTCCAGCGATTCCTGCGTACGGAACACGGCGGCGTCTTCCTGCATGGCGCGCTGCATCTTCTCGCGCAGCACCGCCGTCGGCGTGCCGCCGCTGGCATTGCGCAGGCTGTCGAAGCGATCCATGATCTTGTCGCAGGCGGCGACGTTGAGATGCGGGATCGGCGCGCTGCGATCGATGACCTCGCCGGCGCGGATCGCAGCGGCGCGGCCGAAGACCACGAGGTCGATCAGCGAGTTGGAGCCGAGACGATTGGCGCCGTGCACCGAGGCGCAACCGGCTTCGCCCACGGCCATCAGGCCGGGGATGATGCGCTCCGGATTGGAGCTGTCGGCATTCAGCACTTCGCCCCAGTAGTTCGTCGGAATACCGCCCATGTTGTAGTGGACAGTCGGCAGGACCGGGATCGGCTCGCGCGTCACGTCGACGCCGGCGAAGATCTTGGCGCTCTCGGAAATGCCCGGCAGGCGCTCGTGCAGAACGGCCGGATCGAGATGGTCGAGATGCAGGAAGATGTGGTCCTTGTTCTTGCCGACGCCGCGACCTTCGCGGATCTCAAGCGTCATGCAGCGCGAAACGACGTCGCGCGAGGCAAGGTCCTTCGCCGAAGGGGCATAGCGTTCCATAAAGCGCTCGCCCTCGGAGTTGACGAGGTAGCCGCCTTCGCCGCGCGCGCCCTCGGTGATGAGACAGCCCGAACCGTAAATGCCGGTCGGGTGGAACTGTACGAATTCCATGTCCTGCAGCGGCAGACCGGCGCGGGCCACCATACCGCCGCCGTCGCCGGTGCAGGTATGGGCAGAGGTTGCCGAGAAGTAGGCGCGGCCATAACCGCCGGTCGCCAGCACCACCATCTTGGCGGCGAAGCGATGAATGGTGCCGTCATCGAGGCACCAGGCGACGACGCCGGTGCAGCGGCTGCCGTCATCCGACATGATCAGGTCGAGCGCGAAATACTCGATGAAGAACTCGGCGTTGTTGCGCAGCGACTGACCATAGAGCGTGTGCAGGATCGCGTGGCCGGTACGGTCGGCAACGGCGCAGGTGCGCTGCACCGGCGGGCCTTCGCCGAAGTTCTGCATGTGGCCGCCGAACGGCCGCTGGTAGATCTTGCCTTCCTCGTTGCGTGAGAAGGGAACGCCGTAATGCTCAAGCTCATAGACCGCCTTCGGCGCTTCCATGGTGAGATACTGCATGGCGTCGACGTCGCCGAGCCAGTCGGAGCCCTTGACGGTGTCGTAGAGGTGCCACTGCCAGCTGTCGGGCGTCATATTCTGCAGCGAGGCGGCGATGCCGCCCTGGGCAGCGACCGTGTGCGAGCGGGTCGGGAATACCTTGGTGATGCAGGCGGTGCGGAAACCCTGTTCGGCCATGCCAAGCGTGGCGCGAAGACCGGCGCCGCCGGCGCCGACGACGATCACATCGTATAAGTGATCGACGTATTTGTAGGCCTTCCCATTCTGAGCGGGTGAAGTCGGTGCCATGATACGGTTATCCTACGAATGCAATTTTCAGAATGGCGAAGAGACAGAGCCCCGCCATCAGGATCGAAAAGAACGTGTTCAGCATCAGCAGGGCGATCTTGGCGAATTCGCCATGAACGTAGTCCTCGATGATGACCTGCATGCCGAGCCGCATATGAATGACGCCGGAAACGACCATCAGACCCATTACGACCGCAACAAGCGGGTTGGACAGGGCGTGAACCACATCGGCATAAGGCTCGCCGGCGTGAATGATCATGAAGATGATGAAGAAGAGAAAAAGCGGCACGTTGGCAACCGCCGTGACGCGCTGGCGCCAGAAATGATCAGTTCCTTCCTTGGCCGAGCCAAGGCCGCGAACCTTACCCAGGGGGGTGCGCATATCCATGAGAACAACCTTCAGAAGCGAATAAGGAAGCCGATCACCCAGACCAGCACGGTCAGACAGAGCGATATGACGATCGAAGCTTGAGCCATCTTGGTCGAGACTTCCTTGTCGAAGCCGTAACCGAGATCCCAGACGAAGTGACGGAAACCGCCAACCATGTGGTGCAGAAGCGCCCAGGTGTAGCCAAGCAGCACGAGCTTGCCGACGACGCTTCCGAGGATCCAGTTGACCCAGTCATAGTAGGCTTGGCCAGTCGCGGCGGCGATCAGCCACCAGGCGACCAGCAGCGTACCGACGTAAAGCGCGCCACCGGTAATACGGTGAACGATCGACATGACCATGGTGGGGATTGGTTTGTAAATTTGCAAATGCGGCGACAGGGGCCGGTTATTTGTCACATTCGCCATCAGAACCTCGCGGCGTCTTCTCTGCGCTCCTCCATCAGGGAGCATTCAAGGCGATCACACGAATGACAAATTTCTTTGTGTGCGTCGCATCAATGGCGACGTTTAATCACGTAAGCCCCTAACGACAAGTATAATTGCACCCCCAATTTAATTTAATCGATTTGCGTCTCTGGGTGGCGCGAACTGCGCTTGACGGCCTGGCCCGCGCTTGGCGCGAACGGCATGGCCAGACGTCTTCTGGACAATCGGCGGCTTTTGGCGCATTTTGCAGTTAACGCTTTGTTAAGCATTTCATTTTCGGAGATCCGCGCGATGCTGAAGTCTATGTCCGCGCTCGTTTCACTTGTCGCCGCTGTTTTGATCGCACTGCCGATGTCGGCGGACGATTTTGGGAGGGGTTCATTCTCTCGCCACGGTGGTAAGGGATTCTTCAGGCATCACGCACCCACGATCGTCGGTCGGCCTTTTTTTGGATGGAACGACGGACGCATCCGATTCTCGGATGGTTCCAAACGGTTCGGCCATCGCTTCGGCCGGACGCCCCTAATCAAGCCTGCGTCATTCCCGTATCGCGGCAATAGTGGTTATCGCGGTTATGGTGGACGCAACGTCATCGTCCTCGTTCAGTCGCCGACAGGCACAGGCGTAAGCGGCACCTATTCGGGATCGTCCTACGTGTATGACGCCGACGGCGGGACTTACGTCACAGCGAGCGGCTATAGCGTCGGTGCCCAGCAAAGAACCATTACCCTTGCGCCAATGGCCAAGGTGATCAACGTGACCACAAAGAGCAGCAGCTGCTCCTACGAGGCCGGCGTCTGCGTTATCAGGCCGTGAAGCGCCAAACGGTCGTTTTCTTCACCTCGCTGTCTTCAAGCGCCCGGGTAACCGGAACCTCGTAGACTGCGCAGAATTCCAGGTTCTCCTTGGGAAGATAGCTGCGTCCCGGATCCCCGACGAAGATGGCGATGCCTTGGCGACTGAGCATATTGAACCATGGAACGATCGCGGCCGCAAAGCCAGCGTCGTAGAAGACGTCGCCGGCGAGCAGAATGTCAGCCTCGACGTTGCGGCCGATCAGATCGGCACCGATAAAATCGATATCCGCCTTGTTCAGTTCGGCGTTCAGCCACACAGCGGTTTCGGTCCAGGGGTCGATGTCGGCGGCAACGACCTTCGCCGCTCCCGCGAGCTTTGCCGCAATCGCAACAAGGCCGGAACCCGTGGCAAAGTCGAGGACGCATTTGCCGGCAACGATATCAGGATGGTCGAGTACGTAGCGTGCCAGCCCTTGGCCGCCCGCCCAGGCGAATGCCCAGAAAGGCGGCGGCAGGCCGATTTCCGCAAGCTCCTCTTCCGTCTTTAGCCATAGCTCGTGGGCTTCGTCCGCCAGATGCAGCCGAATTTCGGGCACATGCGGCGGCGCCATTGGACTGGTATTCGCGCGGATGAAGACCTCGGGTTCGGTTTTCAACGGCGGCTCACCGCGGCGGATTGTCGAGGCCACCCAGCCGGCAAATCTCGAGATACTCTTCGTCTGTTACCGGCTGGACCGAAAGCCGCATGGAAGTGACGAGCGACATCTTGGCAAACTTCTCGTTGGCCTTGATGTCCTTCAGCGAAACCGGCTTGGGGATATCGCAGACGGCGCGAATGTCGACGCAGTCCCAGCGGTCATCGCCGGCTGCTGTCGAGTCCGGGTGAGACAGAGCGCAGACCTCGACGATACCGACGATCTCGAGACCTTCGTTGGAGTGGTAGAAGAAACCCTTATCGCCAAGCTGCATCGCCCGCATGTTGTTGCGGGCGAGATAGTTGCGGACACCGGTCCATTCGGTGCCCTTCTCGCCGGCCGCCTTCTGCTGCTCCCACGACCAGGAAGCGGGTTCTGATTTGTAGAGCCAATGCGCCACGCTCAAGCCTCCGGATTGTTGAAGACCCAATTGAAGGGCTTGATGTCGACGCTCTCAAAAAGGCCGGCCTTGGCGTAGGGGTCGCTGTCCGACAGCGCCTTCGCCGCTTCGATCGTATCGGCATGAATGATGACCAGGCTGCCGCAGGGCTTGCCATCAGCGTCGAGAAACGGGCCAGCCATCTTCAACACGCCCTCGGCATTGAGCTTGTTGAGATGTTCCACATGGGCGGGCCGCGCCTCCATGCGGACGTTGAGGTGATCGGGCTTATCCTTGCAGAGGAGGGCAAAAAGCATATCGGAACTCCTATTCAGTCGTAATCGGACGCGTCATGAGCTGATCGATGGCCTCGGCAATTCCGAGCTTGCCTTCGATGATAGCGGATACGGCATCGGTAATCGGCATGCTGACATTGAGCGACTGCGCAAGGCGCGACGCAACAGCCGCCGCAAAGGCGCCCTCTACGAGTTCGCCATGAGTGGGATCGACGGTCTCGCCGCGACCAAGGGCAATGCCGAAGCGCAGGTTACGAGATTGATGGCTGGTTGCCGTCAGCACCAGGTCGCCAAGGCCGGACAACCCGCGCACCGTGTCCGCCTGCCCGCCTTTGGCGACGACAAAACGCGACATCTCGGCAAGCCCGCGCGCAATCAGCGCCGCCCGCGCAGAGTCTCCGATACCGGCGCCTTCGACAATGCCGCAGGCGATCGCCAGAACGTTCTTCAGCGCTCCGCCGAGCTGGACGCCGATCCGGTCTGACGAGGCATAAAGCCGGAATGTTCGGCCAGAGATCGCATGCGCCAGCCTTTCGGCAACATCGATATCCGCAGCGGCGATCGCCATGGCAGTCGGCAAGCCCTTGGCGATATCGGCGGCAAATCCCGGCCCCGATAGCACGGCGATAGGGTGGCCCGGTATTTCGCGCTCCAGCATGTCGGTCAGCAGATTGCCGGTTGTCCGCTCAATGCCCTTTGCACAGGTCACGACGATCGCGTTGTTCTGGAGATAGGGGCGGTATTGTCTTGCCGCATCCGCCTGCGCCTGTGAGGGCATCGCGAAGAGGACGATGTCGGCGTCGCTGATCGCGGCCGGCTCGGCAGAGAAGGCGAGTGACTCCGGCAAGGCGATGCCTGGCAAGACAGCGTCGTGCAAATGCTCAGCCTTCAAGTCCGCGATCAGCTCAGGATCTCGGCCGACGAGCGTCACCGCATTGCGCTCGGTCAGYGCGATCACCGCGGCAAGCGCGGTTCCAAAAGCACCCGCTCCGATAACGGCGATCTTCTCGCTCATGCTTTCGCTCCCCGTTTGCCAAAGCCAAGCAGCGTTTCGGCGTTGGAATCCAGCGGCCAGCGCGAACGCGGCTGCACGTCGAGATCATCCGGCTCGACGCCTGTCGCCATGCGCTCCAGACCCGCCCAGGCGATCATCACGGCGTTATCGGTGCACAATCTGAGCGGCGGCGCGACAAAGCGAAAGCCATGCTTGTCGCAAAGCGACTGCAGGGTGCTGCGAACCTCCAGATTGGCAGCGACCCCGCCAGCAACCACAAGGGCCGGTCCGCCGTCGACCTGCGGAAACTCGGCCTTGAAGCGCTCCAGACCCCGGCCAATACGATCCTTCAGCGTTCGCGAGATCGCCTTCTGGAATGAGGCACAGATGTCCGCGACATCCTGCTCCGTCAATGGCGCGATTTCGGTTGCGGCCTGGCGTACGGCCGTCTTCAGGCCGGAAAACGAGAAATTCAGTTTCGCCTCGCCAACCAGAGGGCGCGGAAAGTTGAAGCGGTCCGGGTCACCGCTCTTGGCCGCGCGTTCGACCGCCGGTCCGCCTGGATACGGCAGGCTCAGCAACTTCGCCGTCTTGTCGAAAGCTTCGCCGAGGGCGTCGTCGATCGTCGTGCCCCAGCGCTCGTATTGCCCGACACCCCGGACAAGAATAAGCTGCGTATGGCCGCCGGAAACGAGCAGCATCAGATAGGGAAATGCGAGCCCATCCGTCAGCCGCGCCGTCAATGCGTGCCCTTCGAGATGGTTGACGGCATAGAGCGGTTTTCCGGACGCCTTGGCGATTGCCTTTCCGGTCATGAGGCCGACAAGCAGACCGCCGATCAGGCCAGGCCCCGAGGTTGCCGCGATGGCATCGATATCGGAGAGCGACACATTGGCGCGTTTCAAGGCTTCGTCGATCAGCGTATCGAGTGCCTCGACATGGGCGCGGGCCGCAATCTCCGGCACAACGCCGCCATAGGCGCTGTGCTCCTCGAGCTGGCTCAAGACGACGTCCGAACGCACCGTCGGCTGCCCGTCGACGGCTCGCTCGACCACAGCCGCGGCGGTTTCGTCGCAGCTTGTTTCGATGCCGAGAATACGCAGAAAGGGCGCCATGAAACCTGATCGTTGATTGCGATGGATCTTAAACCTGTTTACGAGGAACTCCGGTAACAACGGATCAATGCGGATGCAAACAAAACCTTTCCGGATCGGTACTCGAGGCAGCCCGCTGGCGCTTGCCCAGGCTCACGAGGCACGTGACAGGCTGATGGCGGCGCATGGACTGCCCGAAGCAATGTTCGAAATCGTCGTACTGAGCACCAAGGGCGATCGCATCACCGACCGTTCGCTGGCCCAGATCGGCGGCAAGGGACTTTTCACCGAAGAGCTGGAGCAGCAACTTGCGAGCGGCGACCTCGACATTGCCGTGCATTCCGCCAAGGACATGCCGACACAGCTTCCGGAGGGGCTCTGTCTTTCGGCCTTTCTGCCGCGCGAGGATGTCCGGGACGCGGTGATCGGACGCACTGCGCCAAAACTGATGGACCTGCCCCACGGCGCGACGGTCGGCTCCTCTTCGCTTCGCCGTCAGGCGCTTATCCGCCGCATGCGTCCAGACATCAACGTCATCACCTTTCGTGGCCTCGTCGATACGCGGCTTAGAAAGCTGCAAGAAGGCCAGGTCGACGCCACGCTGCTTGCGCTTGCCGGCTTGAAGCGGCTCGGCAAGGTCGAGGTGATAACCGATATCCTCCCTGCTGAAACCTTTCCGCCTGCGCCGGCACAGGGCGCCATCTGCATTGAAAGCCGCATCGGCGACACCCGCATCGATAGCCTGCTTGCGCCCATCAACGATGCCGCGACCTTCGACGCGGTTTCCTGTGAAAGGGCCTTCCTTGCCGCCTTGGACGGCTCCTGCCGCACGCCGATCGGCGGTTACGCCGTCTGCGAAGGCGACCAGGTCCGCTTCTCCGGCTTGATCATCACACCTGATGGCCGCAACCAGCATGCCATCAGCGTCGATGGCCACAGGCGCGATGCGGCCGCTTTGGGCACCCGCGCAGGGCAGGAGATCCGCGCCCGCGCCGGCAGCAGTTTCTTCGACGACTGGAGCTGATGTCCTAATGCGCGTGCTCGTGACCCGTCCTCAGCATTCGGGCGAGCGCACCGCCAAGCGTCTTCGCGAGCTAGGACACGAACCGATACTGCTGCCCCTGTCGCATCCGGTTCACGACGCCAACGCGGCGTTGCGCGGCTTGAGCACGACCAAGGGCAGCATCGCGATCACCAGTGCCGAAACGATCCGGGCGCTCACAGCCCATGACGCCGAGCTGGCCGTTCACCTCGCTCGCCCCCTCTTTGCGGTCGGTGATGCGACGGCTGAGGAAGCGCGGGCGATCGGCTTTAGCTCCGTCACGGCATCGGGCGGCAGCGGCGCCGAGCTTGCTGAGACGATTGCGAAAAAAGCAGGGGGCTCCGTTCTCTATCTGGCGGGATCGCCGAGAGCGGAGACCTTCGAGAAGCGTGCAAGCGAAATCGGCCTGCGGATTACCGTCGCGGAGTGCTACCGGATGGAGCCGACACCGATCGCGCCGCAAGTGCTGGACACAATCTTTGAGCAGCGGCCGGATGCGATCCTGTTTTTCTCGCGGCAGACAGCAGAAGACTTCTTCCGTGTCGCTGAGCCGCAGATGCGACCCGATCGGGTAGACGGAATACGTCTTCTCTGCCTCAGCAAATCCGTTGCAGAGATGGTCCCCGCGTCGCTGCGGGGCGCTGTGAGCATCGCGGCGATGCCGGAGGAGCGCAGCCTTTTGTCGCTCCTTTGAACGCGCTGCGTGCCCAAATTTCGTCTAACCTCTTTCCTTGTCTGGCATCACTGACTAGTTTCGTTGCATTGCATAATTAAGAGGGTCTCATGGCACCAGGAAATCCGCCTCGCCACTCGAAGAGCACCGAGAAGCCGGTCACTATCGATCTGGATAAGCAGGAATTTGCTTCTGCCAAGGATGCCGAGACGAAAGCCGAGGAACCGGCCGATGTGCCGAAACCCGGTGCCGTGGATGAGCCTCAAGCGCAGCCTGAATTGACCGACGAGCCATCGCCTGACGAAGCGCCAAAGGCTGCAGCCGAACCCGCACCCGAAACGAGCGAGCCGGCACCGCCAGCACCGCCCACCTTCCCGCGCAACAGCACATCGGGCCTGATCGCCGCCGGCATTGTCGGCGGCCTGATCGCACTTGTCGGCGCCGGAGCCATTCAATATGCCGGGTTTCTGCCCGGCTCGTCCGCGCCTGCTTCACCCCCTGCCGATGTCTCCAATCTCTCGGCTGAAATCGACGGGCTCAAGCAATCGGTCGCCAATCTCGCCGCTGCCCCCTCCACGCCAGATAACGGCGCGCTGGAACAGCGTATTGCTGCGCTGGAAGTGACGGCCAAGACCCTGCCGGCTGCTGCCGACACGGCTGCGGTCGATGCTTTCAATCAGAAGATCGCCGACCTGACCGGCCAGATCGACCAGCTGCGGGCCGCGGTCTCCCAGACAACGGAACAAAAAGCCGCCGACGGCGCCGATATCACGCAACACCTGGCCGAAATCGAGAAGAAGCTGAACGAGCCGCGGCGCGACGTTGCCGTCGCCAAGGCCATCGCGGCCGCCGCTTTGAAGGCGGCGATCGATCGCGGCGGACCGTTCGTCGCCGAGCTCGACACCTTTGCCGGCGTCTCTCCTGACGATCCGGCCGTTGCAGATCTGCGCAACTTCGCCGAAACCGGCGTTCCCTCGCGCGCCGAACTGATCCGCCAGGTCCCGGATGTTGCAACCGCCATCGTCGGTTCCGTCAATCAGGCCGCTCCCGACCAGACTTGGTCCGACCGGTTGATGGCAAGCGCCAAGTCGCTGGTAACGATCCGCCCCGTCGGCAATATTGAGGGTGAGAGCGTCGAGGCAATTGCCGCGCGCATGGAAGACAAGGTGAAGAACGGCGACCTGCAGGGCGCCGCGTCCGAATGGGCCGATCTGCCTGCTCAGGCAAAACAGGCCTCCGCCGCCTTCAAGCAATCGCTGGAAGCCCGCATCCGCGTCGAGGATCTTGTGGGCAGCGCCCTGTCCAACGCGGTCTCCAGCGCCGGCAAGGAGGGCTGAGGCATGGTCAGGCTCGTCATATTTGCCCTCGTCGTCCTCGCACTCGGCTACGGATTTTCCTGGCTGGCAGATCGCCCGGGCGATCTTTCGCTGGTCTGGGAAGGGCAGCTTTACCAGACCCGGCTGGTCGTGGCGGCAAGCGCCCTGATCGCGCTCATCGCGGCCGTGATGGCCGCGTGGTGGCTGCTGCGCACACTCTGGACGTCGCCCTACTCCGTCACTCGCTATTTCCGTGCCCGCAAGCGCGACCGCGGTTATCAGGCTCTGTCGACTGGCCTGATCGCGGCTGGTGCCGGCAATGCGCTGATGGCGCGCAAGATGGCCGCCCGTTCGCAAGGATTGCTCCGCGCCGATCAGGAGCCGCTGATCGCCCTCCTTGAGGCGCAGGCGGCGCTGATCGAAGGTCGCCACGACGAAGCGCGCGCCAAGTTCGAGGCGATGACCAATGATCCCGAGACCCGCGAGCTCGGGCTGCGCGGACTGTATCTGGAAGCCAAGCGGCTCGGCGCCAATGAGGCGGCGCGTCAATATGCGGAAAAGGCCGCGGACAACGCGCCCTATCTGCCTTGGGCAGCACAGGCAACGCTTGAGTATCGCAGCCAGGCGGGTCGCTGGGATGATGCGATGCGACTGCTGGAACAACAAAGGGCTGGCCGCGTCATCGAAAAGGCTGAGGCGGATCGGCTTCGCGCGGTTCTGCTTACCGCCCGCGCCACCGAGAAGCTAGAGAACGATCCGGCGGGAGCACGCGACGACGCCACGCATGCCCTGAAGCTCGCCGCCGACTTCGAGCCTGCCGCGATTGTCGCCGCGAAGGCGCTGTTCCGCGAAGACAAGCTGCGCAAGGCGGCATCCATCCTCGAACAGGCATGGAAATCGGCCCCGCACCCGGACATCGGCCGCACCTATGTTCGCGCCCGCAGCGGCGATTCTGCCGCTGATCGCCTGAAGCGCGCCGAGCGACTGGAGGGGATACGGCCGAACAACGTCGAATCCCTGCTTCTCGTGGCGCAGGCTGCCCTCGACACGCAGGATTTCGCCAAGGCCCGCACCAAGGCGGAGGCTGCCGCCCGGATTGAGCCGCGCGAAGCAACCTTCCTGCTGCTCGCGGACATCGAAGAAGCCGAAACGGGTGATCAGGGCCGCGTTCGCCACTGGCTTGCCCAAGCCCTCAAGGCGCCGCGCGACCCGGCATGGGTCGCCGATGGTTACGTTTCCGACAAATGGTTGCCGCTTTCGCCTATTACCGGTCGGCTGGATGCCTTCGTCTGGAAGGCACCGTTCGACCATGTGGATAATGTTGCCGATGAAAGCAAGACGATCTCCATAGACCGCGCCCTGAAAACGCTGCCGCCGGTGCGCGAAGCTCGCTCCGAAGGCCCGGCCAGCGATCACCGCATCATCGAACTCGAGCGGGCTGCCACGATAGCTGAGGCGGCGCGTCCATCGCCGAAACCGCCGGCATCAAGCAAGCAGGCGGCGGAAGCTGCAACTTCCCCCGAACCGCGCCCCTTCTTTGGCGGCCTGCCGGACGATCCCGGCGTTCGCAATCCAGCGGCGGAGCCAGAACCCAAGACACGGCTTCGCCTTTTCTAGACAAACAGGATCTAAATGTTCGAACGCTTCCAGGAATTCTTTCAGAATCTGACTTCCGACAACACAAAGAAAGGCTTCGCGCCGGACGACCCGCGCATCGCGGTGGCCGCGCTCTGTATGCAGGTCATGGAGGCGGACGGGCAGGTCAAGGACAGTGAGACGAAGCGGCTTCGCAAGCTGTTGACGGACCAGTACGGGCTTGACCGCAAGCAACTCGACGCGCTGATGGCCGCGGGCCGTGAGGCGGAAAGCGATGCCGTCGACTACTACCGCTTCACGTCGGATCTCAAGCGCCACCTCAACACGGAACAGCGGCTCGAGCTGATTGGGGTCCTCTGGGACATTGTCTATGCCGATGGCGAGCGCAGCGAAATGGAAGATGATGCAATCTGGCGCATTGCCGAACTCCTCGGTGTTTCCGCGCGCGAGCGGATCCAGAAGCGGCAGGAAGCAGCACGACGGGTCACGGATACCGAGGTAGTGGGGGACGATGCCGACTGACCGCTTGCCGGAGCACGAGAAGCGCCCAGTCCTGATTGTTCTGCATCAGGAGCGCTCGAGCGCTGGCCGGGTCGGTCAGCTGCTGGCCGAGAAAGGGTATCGGCTCGATATCCGGCGCCCGGTTCTCGGCGACAAACTGCCCTCCACACTTGCAGAGCATGCGGGCGCCGTTGTCTTCGGCGGCCCGATGAGTGCCAACGATACCGAGGACTTCGTCAAGTCGGAGATCGACTGGCTGGACGTGCCGCTCAGGGAGAAGCGCCCGCTACTCGGGATCTGCCTCGGCGCACAGATGCTGGTGAGGCAGCTCGGCGGCAAGGTTCAGGCGAACGCCGATGGTTCCACGGAGATCGGTTGGTATCCGCTGCGCCCGACGGAGAAAGGCCGGCTGCTGATGCACTGGCCGAGGATGGTTTACCACTTTCATCGCGAAGGGTTTGACCTGCCGCATGGTGCCGAACTGCTGGCTGAGGGCGATACCTATCCCAATCAGGCGTTTCGCTACGGCGGCCATGCCTGGGGGCTGCAGTTCCATGCCGAGCTGACACGCGCGATGATGCACCGCTGGGTGGTTCACGGCGCCCACCGCTTCATTCTTCCCAATGCGCAGCAGGGTCGTGAGCATCTGGAAGGACGTATGCTCTTCGACGCGCCCCTGAAGGCATGGCTGAACGAGTTCCTCGACATCGTCTTCGAGGGCAAGACGTCCAAATCCGTCGCAGCAGCCAAGGCCGCCACACTTCCCGCCTAGACGGGTGCGCCAGGCACCGCGTCGTGCTAAGGTCGGCGCGTACCATCACTCTGGCTATATTCACCAGCAGGAATGCGTTCCGATCCACGACCCGGTCTTGGAATTGCCGCGCGCGCAATGACGGACCAAAGCTATGTCCGGAGGAATTCCATGGCCAACTATGAGCAGAGACTTGCCGCGATGGGATTGGTTCTACCGCAGCCCCTGAAACTGCCCTCCAACATGGTCCTTCCTTTTCCGTGGGTGAATGTGCGCGGCAATCGCGCATTCGTCTCAGGCCATGGCCCGCAGAATACCGATGGAACACCTGCCGGCCCGTTTGGAGCCGTCGGTGAAAACATCTCCATCGAGGAGGCCAAGGCATCTGCGCGGAAAGTCGCGCTTTCCATGTTGGGCAGCCTGAAGCGGGAGCTGGGTAGTCTCGATCGCATTACTGGCTGGTGTCGTGTGTTCGGCATGGTCAATTGCGCGCCCCGCTTTGCCAATCCGCCAGCCGTAATCAACGGCTTCACCGAGCTGATCATCGAGGTATTTGGACCTGAGGTGGGCAGTCACTCCCGATCCGCGATTGGCGTTGCCGGTCTGCCGCTGAACTTTCCGGTCGAAATCGAAGCGGAAGTCATCGTCTCGACCTGAAGGCCGTCACACCGGCTCCAGCCGCTCCGGCGCATCAAGCGTGTCGATCTTGCGCAGCTTCGGAAAGCTCGTGGCCCAAATTGCCGCGACGGCAAGCGTTCCGATGCCGCCGATAATAACCGCAGGGACGGCGCCGAAAATGGAAGCCATCGTGCCCGCGCGGAATTCGCCGAGTTCGTTGGAGGCACCGACGAAGACCATGTTGACGGCATTGACACGGCCGCGCAGTTCGTCCGGCGTCCAGAGCGCGATCAGGCTCTCCCGCACATAGACGGAAATCATGTCGGCCGCACCCATGATGGCGAGCGCCGCGATCGACAGCTCCGTGCTGGTCGAAAATCCGAAAACGATCGTACCGATGCCGAACAGGGCAACGCCGATGAACATGGCAATGCCGGCACTGTGCTTGAGCGGATAGGCGGCGAGAAAAATCGCCATGGCGATCGCGCCGACCCCGGGTGCCGCGCGCAGGAGACCGAGCCCCCAGGGCCCGAGTGTCAGGATATCGCGCGCAAAGATCGGCATCAGCGCCGTCGCACCGCCGAGGAGCACCGCGAAGAGATCGAGCGATATGGCACCCAGCACGACTTTCTCGGCACGAATGTAGCGGAAGCCGCCGAGGATCATATCCCAGCTCTTGGCTTCACCCATCGTCTTCTGCGGCGGCTTGGGGATCATGTAGAGCAGCGCTGCGCCAAGAGCGGCGAAGATGACCGCGACCGTATAGGCTGTATGAGGGTTGATGCCATACAAAAGACCACCGAGAACGGGGCCCGTGATCGCCGCCAGCTGCCATGAAGACGAATTCCAGGCGATGGCGTTTGACAGATCCTCCGGCGGCACAAGGTTCGGCGCCAGCGATTGCACAGCCGGCGACATGAAGGCGCGCTCGATGCCGAAAACCAGCAGGACGGCAAATACCGGCAACGGCGAGAACGTCCCTGTGATCGTCATCAATAGCAGCGCCAGCGTGCACAAGGCGCTGATGAGCGAGCAGATGGCGGCGATCGCACGTCGATTGTGCCGGTCGGCTACGGATCCAGTGACAAGGATCAGGACCAGCGAAGGCAGAAATTGCACTAGGCCTATCAGTCCGAGATAGATGGCACTGCCGGTCTGGTCGTACATCTGCCAGCCGACGGCCACACTGACGATCTGCTGCGAAAAAGACAGCAGAAACCGCGCGAAAAAGAACCGGGTGTAAGACGGATACCGGAACGCGGCAAAACGATCTCCGGTTGGCGAAAAAGACATGGAGACTTTCCAGAAAACAGGCCAGACGCCAACGCACGACGCCGCTGTTAAACATGATTTACAATGCGTTTCGAGACAGCACTTGCCGGTTTAGTCGCCAATGTCTACATGTCTGTCAACAACGAACTGGAGATTGCAATGCTTGCGCTTTTTCAAACCATTGATTTGGCTTTGAATCTCTACACTTGGGTGCTGATCGCCAGCGCTATTTTTTCCTGGCTGTATGCGTTCAACGTAATCAACTCCAGCAATCAGTTCGTCAATTCGGTTGGCATGTTCCTCTACAATGTGACGGAACCGCTGCTGCGTCCGATCCGCCGCGTGCTGCCAAATCTCGGCGGCATCGACATCTCACCGATCATTTTGCTGCTGATCATCTTCTTTGTGCGCTCTCTGATGTGGAATTCAATCTTCCCGCTGGTGGCATGAGCCAGCCCTGGGCGGCGTTCAACGACCACATTGCTCTGACCGTTCGTCTGACGCCGAGTGGCGGACGCGACGCAATCGACGGCGTGGAGACAGACGCCGAGGGCAAAGCCCATCTCAAAGCCAGAGTGACTGCCGTTCCCGAGAAGGGCAAGGCGAACAAGGCGTTGATCGAGTTCTTGGCGAAATCGCTTCGCATCGCAAAGTCATCGGTCAGCCTCGCCTCAGGCGAAATGTCGCGCAAAAAAATCCTCCGGATCGACGGCGACCCGGAGGATTTGATCAGGAAATTACAAACTCTTCTCGAAAGCTGATCAGGCCTTTGCCTTCTTGGCGCGTTCGATCGCCTCGAGGATCAGTGCGCCGGCTTCCTTGGAATCACCCCAACCGAAGATCTTCACCCACTTGCCGGGTTCGAGGTCCTTGTAGTGCTCGAAGAAGTGCTCGATCTGCTTCAGCGTGATCTCGGGAAGGTCGGTGTAGTCGTTCACCTTCTCGTAGCGCAGCGTCAGCTTCGGCGACGGCACGGCGATGATCTTCTCGTCCTTACCGGAATTGTCTTCCATCTTGAGAACGCCGATCGGGCGCACGTTGATGACGCAGCCCGGAACAAGCGGACGCGTGCTGGCGATGAGGACGTCGATCGGATCGCCGTCTTCCGAAAGCGTGTGCGGCACGAAGCCGTAGTTGCCCGGGTAGGTCATCGGCGTATAGAGGAAGCGATCAACAACCAGCGTACCAGCTTCCTTGTCCATCTCGTACTTGATCGGATGGCCGCCGACGGGCACCTCAACGATTACGTTGACATCTTCCGGCGGGTTCTTGCCGATGGAAATCGCGTCAATGCGCATAGAGCTTCCCTTTAACGGTTAAGTCGATGGTTGCCAGATACTGGGAATCATCCCGCAACGCAACACGCCAATGTGGATTGGCCCGTCTAAGAGGGCCGTCAAGGTGACACGCGACTTCTCTGCTGTTCGCTTGCAAGAGGCGGAGCGGATCCGAACGACACCCCCTGTCGGCCTGACAGTAGATGGCGCAGGTAATCACCGAGTCGGCTCAATCCTGCCCATAATCGCTGACCAAGCATGATGCGACGCTGGAGCTGATAGGCAAGTATGCCGCTAATAGACCGGACACGACCGATACTGCGACCGGTAGCGGCGCGGTAAAAGTCGCGGGATTGGCGCGATCAAACAGGCCTCCGGCAGAATCCGGTGCAGCAGGTAAATGTGATAGCTCGCCGCAGCGATCGAGACCAGCGCGGCGGCAAGCATTGCGGGCAGCTTGAACCGAGAAACGTAAAGAAGGACGGCAAGTACCGGCAACGGCATACCATAGAGGGCCCATGACCCTGCCCAGTTTCCGCCGGTATAGGCCATAAGCGGGATGACCGCGCATCCGGCGGCGATTACCGCAAGTCGTCGTCGTCTCGATTTGCAAAGGCGGCGCACCATCCGAAAGCCGCAAGGTGCAACACACAGGCAAGGGTGAATATTTGCCACTGCCTAACTGGCGAGAGCGCCGGGACCGCGAAATGCGCGAGGACGGCAAACGCCAAAAACAGCATGCCGAAACGGAAAGAATCCCTTGCCGCGGAACGCCGAACGCTCGGCACAGCAAACAAGGCTCCCCAAAGCAGCAGAAGCTGCGCGAAAGCTTCCACGAACCAGTACAGATAAGGCAGCATTTCATGTCGATCAGGCTCAGCGAAGCCAAGGTTGCCGACTACGAAGACCGAGGTCCACGGTATTGCGCCCCAGGCAATACTGAAACCCAGGACGACAAGGTAGTAGGGCCAGAGAACAAGGCCGAACGGCTGCAGAAACCGCCTCAGGTCGCCGGCGAAAAAGCGCTGGACTGGAAGCGCGCCAGCCCGTATCCGCACAGCACCAACATTGTGCCCGCACCGCCGGGAATGGGCCACGGCGTGGCGTGATGTAACACGACCAGCAGGGTTGCGATGGACTTCAGGAGAATGTCACTGGCGATCGTTCGTTGGGGGCTCGTCGAATGCGATAGACTCGCCAGAACACCGACACACATCTTTTCCCAACCGTCCGGCACCCTGTCAAGCAGCCTCTCGAGACCAACCGTAAGCTCGAGGTAACGCAACGAATCCCCACCAAGCTCTGCAAAGCTGTCGTTGGGGAGATGCGTCGCGGAAAAAACACTTCACTAAACAGGCTCAGGACCGCTGCTGGTCGCTGCCTACAACCGCGCGGCTGTGATGCCTTTCGCCATTGCGTTTTACCCCAGCAAAACGGATGCCGAGGAACAAGGTTTCTAGCCTCCATTTTCTCTGGGGCAATCATTCGCCACGCGTGCTTGGATCCCCGAGCAGATCATTGCATAGGACGCTGATTCAACTTGGTGTCTCCGCTGTGAGAAGCTGGAGCCTTTATTGCCGCGATGAAACGGAACCTGAACAGTTAGCCGCGCCATGTCGGAGCACTACGCATCAGTTTTCTAAAAGCTCTAGGCGCGCGCCTTCGCAGCAACAATCGCTTCGGCCTGAATAACGCACACCTCAATCTCACGCTTTGTCATCCCACCTGCAGCATTGGTGAAACGATCAACAAACGCTGCCAAATCAGGATCCTTATTGGTGACCGCTGAAAATCCAAGAAGCCAGTTTGGCGATGTTCCCAAAGACGACGCAATCCTCACAAGCGTAGCCAGGTCTGGCTCTCGTCGTCCGGAGGCGTAGTGTGCGTACCGACGCTCATCAAGACCGGTCCGTCGGGCCGCTTCAGCGTTCGAGATGCCCAATTGCCGGGCTCGCTCTTGCAATCGATTGGCGAGGGTTTCCATGGGAACAGTTTGTTCCGCATTCATACCAGTATGGCCACGAACGATTTGTAGTGATATAAGAACAGTACGTAGTAAAGATTGTACCACGGTGGACACAGATCAACGGCCAGAAATGCGAGGAAACCAACTATGGAGCTACGCCAACTCTCCTACTTCAAAGCGGTGGCCGAGGAACTGCACTTCGGCCGGGCGGCAGCCAGGATGCACATTGCCCAGCCGGCCTTAAGCAACCATGTGATGTCGCTGGAAAGGGAGCTTGGCTGTCCGCTGTTCATCCGCTCGACCAGAAGGGTGGAACTGACCAGGGCAGGGGAAACCTTTTACGATCGCTGTGTGCGGATCCTGAGCGACATCGACCTGACCACCGAACTGACCCGGGCTGCCGGCGGCAGTCGCATCCGCCAGATCAGGATCGGCAGCATCTACCCGGCCACCATGGGCATGCTGCCGACCTTCCTTGCCAAGATCGCCCGCAAGTATCCCGATGTCCGCATCCACATCGCGTCGGGCAATACCGGCGAGATCATCCGTGGCCTGGAGACCGGCCAGCTCAATCTAGGCTTCATCCGCCCGGTGGAAAACATCGGCTCCTTGCGCTTCGTCTCGCTTGCGCATGAGCGCTACTACCTGGCGGTCGGCCATGCCAATCCGCTGGCAGCCAGGGAGGAGATCAGCATCGATGATCTGCGCACTCAGAAGATCATCGCCTTCAACCGGCAGAACCTGTCATTCACCGAACGATACTTCAATGAGAAGTTCGCCGAATACGACCTCACCGCCAACATTGCCTTCAGCTGCGATGACACCTATGCGCTGGTGTCGCTGGTCTCTGCCGGGCTTGGCATCGGCTTTGCGCCGGAATGGAC
>NZ_JBFTIN010000032.1:0-74412 GCF_056394785.1 Rhizobium sp. 10N414
GAACTTGCAAACCGGGAGGAAACGATGCGCAAGTTTTTGCTGACGACAGCGTTGGTGACGATGAGTGTTGCGGGCTTGGGTGCTGCCAAGGCTGCGGATGTGAAGGAAGTGCAGATGCTGCACTGGTGGACGTCCGGCGGCGAGGCTGCGGCCTTGAACGTGTTGAAGGAGGATCTGTCGAAGGAGGGGTTTGCCTGGAAGGACGTGCCGGTTGCCGGCGGTGGCGGTGATGCGGCGATGACGGCGCTGAAGGCGATGGTTGCGGCCGGCACCTATCCGACGGCCTCGCAGATGCTCGGCTACACCGTTCTCGACTAYGCCCAGGCCGGCGTCATGGGGGACCTGACGGAGACGGCGAAGGCCGAGGGCTGGGACAAGGCGGTTCCGGCGGCRCTGCAGAAGTTCTCCGTCTATGACGGCAAGTGGGTCGCAGCCCCCGTCAACGTCCACTCGGTCAACTGGCTGTGGATCAACAAGGGTGTGATGGACAAGATCGGCGGCACCGAGCCGAAGACCTTCGACGACCTGMTCGCGCTGCTCGACAAGGCGAAGGCTGCCGGCGTGACGCCGCTGGCGCTCGGCGGCCAGAACTGGCAGGAAGCGACGATGTTCGACTCRATCGTGCTGTCGACGGGCGGCCCCGAGTTCTACAAGAAGGCGATGAACGACCTCGACGAGGAGTCGCTGAAGTCGGACACGATGAAGAAGTCGTTCGACAACCTGCAGAAGATCGTCCAGTACGTCGACCCGAACTTCTCCGGACGCGACTGGAACCTTGCGACCGCCATGGTCATCAAGGGCGATGCGCTCGTGCAGGTGATGGGTGACTGGGCCAAGGGCGAGTTCGTCGCCGCCAAGAAGACACCGAACACCGACTTCCTGTGCTACCGCTTCCCGGGCACCGACGGCAGCGTGATCTACAACTCCGACATGTTCGGCATGTTCAACGTGCCTGACGACCGCAAGGCAGCACAGGTGGCGCTTGCCAAGGCAACGCTGTCGAAGAGCTTCCAGTCGGCGTTCAACGTCGTCAAGGGCTCGGTTCCGGCCCGTACCGACGTTCCGGATACCGATTTCGACGCCTGCGGCAAGAAGGGTATCGCCGACCTGAAGAAGGCCAATGAAGGCGGCACGCTGTACGGCTCGCTGGCCCAGGGCTATGGCGCGCCTCCGGCGGTTGCCAATGCCTACAAGGACGTCGTCTCGAAGTTCGTGCATGGCCAGATCAAGACCTCCGACCAGGCGGTCGAAGAGCTCGTCAAGGCCATCGACGACGCCAAGTAATCAAGGCCTCCCACGGTCTTCCCCGCCGGTGTCGGCGGGGAAGATTCCGCCACGGACGATCTCGTTGGAGGAGATGACCCCATGAGCACCATCGCTACCGATAAAACCGTTCTCACGCCGCACCGTGGAACGCCCATTTCCATCCGCGCGCGCCTGCAGGACGCGCTGCCGAAGATCGTGCTCGCGCCGAGTTTCGCCATCACGCTTGTGTTCGTCTACGGCTTCATCCTCTGGACGATCTATCTGTCCTTCACCAATTCCAAGACCTTTCCGTCCTACGTGCTGACGGGCCCGCGCGCCTATCAGCGGCTGTGGCGCTGGACGTTCGAAAGCGATCCGCCGTCCAGCTGGTACACCTCGATCACCAACATGGGCATCTTCGGTGTGCTCTATGTCGGCATCTGCCTGGCGCTCGGCCTGTTCCTGGCGATCCTGCTCGACCAGAAGATCCGCGGCGAGGGCATATTGCGGCCGATCTTCCTCTATCCGATGGCGCTCTCCTTCATCGTGACAGGCGTTGCCTGGAAATGGTTCCTCGATCCGGGGCTCGGGCTCGAGCAGACGCTGCATCAGTTCGGCTGGACGAGCTTCCACTTCGACTGGATCAAGAACAAGGACTTCGTGATCTATACTGTCGTGATCGCCGGTGTCTGGCAGGCGTCCGGCTTCGTCATGGCGATGTTCCTTGCCGGCCTTCGCGGCATCGACAGCGAGATCATGAAGGCGGCGCAGATCGACGGGGCGACGACCGTGCAGCTCTATCGCCGCATCATCATCCCGTTGCTCAGACCGATCTTCCTGTCGGCCTTCATCGTGCTCGCCCACATGGCGATCAAGTCTTACGATCTGGTTGTGGCACTGACCTCGGGCGGCCCCGGCGGCTCGGCCTGGCTGCCGTCCAACTTCATGTACGAATACACCTTCAAGCGCAACGAGATGGCCGTCGGCTCGGCGAGCGCGGTGATCATGCTGATGACGATTTCGGCGATCATCGTTCCCTATCTCTATTCGGAACTCAGGGAGAAATCGCGATGAGCGCCGTCACCTCGACCCTGCCGAGTGCGGCCAGCGCCTCGCGCAACAGACTGTTCAGCCGGATCTTCATCTACGGGCTGCTTGTCATCTTCGCGATCATCTACCTGATGCCGCTGTTCGTCATGCTGGTGACCTCGTTCAAGACGATGGACGAGATCCAGAACGGCAACATGCTGGCGCTGCCGCAGTCGCCGACCATCGAGCCCTGGTTCAAGGCCTGGGGGCAGGCCTGCGTCGGGCTGACCTGCGCCGGCATCAAGGGCTACTTCTGGAACTCGATCAAGATGGTCGTTCCKGCCGTGGCGATCTCGACGATCATGGGCGCGCTGAATGGCTACATCCTGACCAAGTGGCGCTTCCCCGGCCACACGCTGGTGTTCGGCCTGATGCTGTTTGCCTGCTTCATCCCGTTCCAGTCGGTGCTCTTGCCGATGGCGACCATCCTTGGCAGCCTCGGCCGCTTCGGGGCGACGCTGCGCGACCAGATCGGCATGTCGCTCGGCTTCGGCAATCCGACCGTCAACCTCGTCACCGTTCACGTCGTCTACGGCCTCGGCTTCACGACGCTGTTCTTTCGCAACTATTACGAGGCCTTTCCGACCGAACTGGTGAAGGCGGCGCAGGTCGACGGTGCCAGCTTCTTCCAGATCTTCCGCCGCATCATGCTGCCGAACTCGCTGCCGATCATCGTCGTCACCGTCATCTACCAGTTCACCAACATCTGGAACGACTTCCTGTTTGCCTCGGCCTATGCCGGCACGGGCGATTCCATGCCGATGACGGTGGCGCTGAACAACGTTGTCAACACCTCCACCGGTGTCGTCGAATACAACGTCAACATGGCGGCGGCGATGATCGCAGCGCTTCCGACCCTCCTCGTCTACATTCTCGCCGGCCGCTACTTCGTGCGTGGCCTGATGGCGGGCGCTGTCAAAGGATAATCCAATGGCTTTCCTCGAAATCTCAGGTCTCAAGAAGCGCTTCGGCTCGCTGGAGATCCTCAAGGGCATCAACCTTGACCTGGAAAAGGGCGGCTTCCTCGTGCTCGTCGGCCCGTCCGGCTGCGGCAAGTCGACCTTGCTCAACACCATTGCCGGCCTGGAATCGATCACCGAGGGCGACATTCGCGTCGATGGCCGCAGCATTGCCGACCTGCATCCGTCGAAGCGCGACATCGCCATGGTGTTCCAGAGCTACGCGCTCTACCCGAACATGACGGTGGCCGGAAACATCGCCTTCGGCATGGAGATGCGCGGCGTGCCGGTCGAGGAGCGCAACAAGGCGATCGACAAGGTCGCCAAGGTGCTGCAGATCGGCCACCTGCTCAATCGCAAGCCGAGCCAGCTGTCGGGCGGCCAGCGCCAGCGCGTCGCCATGGGCCGCGCCCTGGTGCGCGACCCGAAGCTGTTCCTGTTCGACGAACCGCTCTCCAACCTCGACGCCAAGCTGCGCGTCGACATGCGCATCGAGATCAAGCGGCTGCACCAGGCGACCGGCACGACGATCGTCTATGTGACCCACGACCAGATCGAGGCGATGACGCTGGCCACCAAGATCGCCGTCATGCGCGACGGCGAGGTGCAGCAGTTCGGCACGCCGGCCGAGATCTACAACAACCCGGCCAACATGTTCGTCGCCGACTTCATGGGCTCGCCGGCGATGAACCTCCTCGCGGGGACGATCGAGAAGGGGGCGTCCGGCCTGACCGTGTCGCTTTCGCGTCCGCAGGGCGAGCCGATCCGGCTGCCTGTCACGGCGGGCAACGGCGCGCTCGAAGCGCATACCGGCCGCGAGATCGTCTTCGGCATCCGCCCCGAGGCGCTGACCGATCCTGACGGTGCGGACCGCAACGCCAAGGCGCTGGCCGAAAGCGACTGCCTGATCGAGGTGGTGGAACCGGCCGGATCCGACACCTTCGCGGTCACCAAGCTCGGCGGCAAGGAGGTCGTGGCGCGGCTCAGGGCCGACGCCCGCATCCAGGCCGGCCAGCACGCCCGCCTCGCCTTCAACCTCGACAAGGCCGTGTTCTTCGATCCGCAAAGCCAAACCCGAGAGGCTTCGCGTGCGTGATTCGTTGGTCATGCCGCGAATTCCATCGTACAACAACGCACCAACCATCATGGTTGGCGAACGAGGCTCCGACTTATCCGGAGACTTCCGCCGTTGCCTGCCGCGATCCTCGCTCACGAGCGCAAATGAAACGCGCCAGAGGGCAGGGCAATCGCCCGCCAGACCAGGCAGGTGTTCGGACTGCGAACTTTGAAAATGGAGTAGGGTTTGATTTCCGATCCACGAGCTTTCCTGCAAACCCTGTTTCACCAAGCCGTCAAGGCCGCCGATCCTTACGAGGCCCTGGTTCGCCATCTTCCGGATCCGCCGAAAGGCAGGACAATCGTTGTTGGGGCAGGGAAGGCCGCAAGCCAGATGGCGGCCGCTTTCGAACGCGCTTGGTCTCATCCCTTCGAAGGTCTCGTTGTTGCCAGGCATGGGCCAATCGCAGAGTGCCGATCGACGAAGATTCTCCAGGCGGCTCATCCGGTCCCAGACAGAGGCGGTCTTATCGGCGCCGAGGCGCTGATGAACCATCTGCATGGGCTGACGTGTGATGATCTGGTGATCGCACTGATATCCGGCGGCGGCTCGGCCTTGCTGCCGGCCCCGCCGACCGGTTTCACCCTCACCGACGAGAGCGCGTTGAACGAAGCGCTGCTGGCGTCGGGCGCGCCGATCTCCGGGATGAATGTGGTGCGGAAGCATTTCTCCCGCATCAAGGGGGGACGGCTTGCCGCACTTGCCCATCCGGCAAAGGTCGTCAGCCTCGTCGTCTCCGATGTTCCGGGCGACAATCCGGCCTTCGTTGCGTCGGGGCCGACGGTTCCCGACAGCAGCGATGCGGAGGAGGCGCTGCGAGTGATCCGGGACTACCGGATCGATCTCCCGGCGCGCGTGATCGATTGTATTCGCAATACCAGAGCGCCAAGTGCCGGTGACCGCGTCTTCGCCAACAACGAAGTGCATGTGATCGCCTCGGCGCGGGTGTCCCTGGAGGCGGCTGCCGATCGGGCAAGATCTCTCTGCGTGCAACCCCTCATCCTTTCGGATTCGATCGAGGGGGAGGCGAAGGATATCGGCCGGATGCATGCGGCGCTTGCTCGGGAGTTTTTGACGAGACCGCCGGCTCCAAAGCCTCTCGTGCTGCTTTCGGGCGGGGAGACTACGGTCAGCATCGGAACCGGAACATATGGCAAGGGCGGGCGAAATTCCGAGCTTCTCCTCTCGGCGGCGATCGATCTACAAGGAGTCGATGGCGTTGTAGCGATGGCCGCTGATACCGACGGTATCGACGGCTCCGAAGACAATGCTGGCGCCTTCTGTGACGGCGGGACGGTGGCGCGGATCAGGAGCGCCGGCGGCGATGCGCGCGCGTTCCTGGCGGGCCATGATGCGTGGTCGGCCTTCAACCTCGCGGGCGATCTGTTCGTTCCGGGACCGACAGGTACCAACGTGAATGATTTCCGCGCTTTTCTTGTAGAATAGCGCGCCACAAGGCCGAGCAGCTTTAGCGTGTGCCAAGCTGCCGACGTCCTGCGTGGAGCGTCGGCGGCGCCAAATCAGTAAGGCGCAGGCCCGCCTAGTAGGTTGTCACAGACACGTATGTCTTTGTAATAGTTGGGAAGCCCGCCCCAGGCCCCTCGGGGGCGGGCTCTATCGATCCGGACCCCTTCCGGACCGCGGCTGATGGTGAGCCGCTGGAAACACACATGCCCGGTGTTGCGTGTTGAGACAACCGAAAGCTGTTTTGTTGGTTATTTGGTAAGGTTACCGGGCGACGCAGGTGCGTCTGGACATTGACCGGGACTCTCTTCAACACTGCATCGGCAGACGCCCACTCGACGACGAGTGAGTGACGGCGAACAACGGGAGCAAGGGGATTGGGGTCATGGTCGACCGGCTGAAGGGGAAGATTGCAATTATTTCAGGCGGCGCGACCGGCATGGGCGGAGCGGCCTCGCGCCTCTTCGCTGCCGAGGGCGCCAGGGTAGCGATCATTGACCGGAATGAAGCGGCAGCACGGCAAACGGCGGAGGAGATTTGTTCCGCCGGTCATGTCGCCGACTACTGGGTCGCCGACGTGTCGGAGGAGGCCGCCGTCGTCGCGGCCGTCAGGGGTGTGGAGGATAGGTTCGGCGCCGTCACCGTGCTCTTCAATCACGCCGGCACTATCGTCATCAAGCCGTTCCTGGAGACCACGCTCGAGGAGTGGGAGTGGCTGCACGCGGTCAACGTGCGATCGATGTTCCTGATGACGCGGGCGGTCCTGCCGGGGATGATCGCCGCGGGCGGTGGTTCCATCGTCTGCACGTCATCAATCTCGGCCGTGGCCGCAACGCCGATGGAAGTGCTCTACGACACGACGAAGGGCGCTGTGCATATGTTTGCTCGTGCGATCGGGGTCGAATTCAGGGATCGCAACATCCGCTGCAACGCCGTCTGCCCCGGCTTCATCCGCACGCCGCACGGATTGCGCGAGGTCAGCGAATTGCAGGCACTCGGCGTCGATGTGTCGGACGCGGCTATTGCCGCCCAGCAGGGACGGATCGGCGAACCCGAGGACGTGGCACGCGCCGCGCTCTATCTCGCTAGCGACGAGTCGATGTTCGTCAATGGCGCGCATCTCTTCGTCGACAACGGCTTCACCGCTATCTAAATTAAACGCTGCAACGCCGCCAGCGTGCCGGAGGATGCCCCGTTTGGCGTCGGAACACTGTGATGAAATGGGTCCGCGATCGAAATCCGACGTCGATCGCGATTTCATCGATGCTCAGGCCATCGCTGATCAGCTTCGCTTTCGCGCGCTCTATCCGACGTTCCTGCAGATAGACGCGTGGACTGAAGCCCGTCGCCGACCGGAACCCTGCTGCGAAGTGCATTGGACTGAGCCCCGCCGCGTGCGCGATGTCCGCGAGCCGAAGCGAGGTCGCCAGGTTGAGTTCGATGAAATCCACGGCGCGCTTAACCCGCCAGGGTGCGAGGATGACGGAATTATTCCGGTGCTTCTTCATCTCTGCTTCTCTCCACTGGTCGCGGCAAAAAGTCGGGACTGGACCCGCTGAAGGGTCCGTTCGAAAACCTCAGGCTCGTCGAGTGCTCTGGCGACCACTAGGGCTCCCTGAACGGCAACGACGGTCTCCTCGGCCAGCGCGGCGGCATCCGGCTCGAGGCATCCGGCTCGCGTGAGAGCTGAGGCAAGCGCGCTATGCCATTCGGCGAAGTAGTCCCTGACCTGAGCGCTGAACCGGTTGCGGACATTATCGAGTGCGAACGCACCAACGAGGCACACTCGGCTGCCGGAGCGAAAATACCGGGAAACAGAGCGAAACATGTCGGAGATAGCGGAGCGCGGATCATCCGCGTTCCGTAACGGTTCGAAAACCTGTGTCACGAACCATTCGTCGATCTCGCCGAGCACGGCTATGGCCATCTCTTCCTTTCCGCCGGGAAAGAAGTGATAGAGGCTTCCCTTTCCGAGTCCTGTTTTTTCCGTGATGGTTGAAAGACTTGCGCCCTCGAAGCCATACTCCCGAAAGACTTCGGCCAGGGATGGGATTGCGTCGGAGCGCTCGGCGACGATCTTTGGCATGTGTTACAGTCCCAATTCAGAAAGGCTTGGGTGGTCAGCAGGCCTGGGGCCGGACCGATCCCAGAAAAACTTGCGTTCGGATTCCTTGATGGGCATATCGTTGATGCAAGCATAGCGGTGGTGCATCAGGCCGCTCGCGTCGAACTCCCAGTTCTCGTTGCCGTATGCCCGATACCAGTTCCCGGAGTCGTCGCGGTATTCGTAGGCGAAGCGAACCGCGATGCGGTCGCCGTCGTGGGCCCACAGTTCCTTGATCAGCCGATACTCGAGTTCCTTGCGCCATTTCCTGGTCAGGAACTCGACGATCTTTTCCCGCCCTTGGACAAATTCCGCGCGATTGCGCCAGTAACTGTCAACGGTATAGGCGAGTGACACCCTGTCGGGATCGCAACTGTTCCATCCATCCTCTGCGGCTCGGACTTTGGCAGCCGCGGTTTCGCGGGTGAAGGGAGGGAGTGGTGGGCGGTGTTCAGGCATGGTTTCGATCTCCTAGTGCTCGTTTCTGTACCGATCGGTAAACAGTATGTCAATCGGTACAATCGGTGGTGCGCAGAGTCAACGCAATCGCCAGGCACTGCATCCTTTTGCCGTGCGAATCGAAAGTTTTCGGATTGGAAAGCACGCAGTCCAGCAAGTGCCAACCACTGCAGACTGAGTGCGAAAGGGTTTAGGTACACGCCAGCTGCCGAAGGCTGAAAAGGGCCGAGATGGTGATCTCGGCCCTTGTCGTTGTGCGCCCAACATGGGCGCATTCTTGTGGGTGGAAGTCCCACCGTAACCTGGGGTGGCCCAGCAAGTGGCAGCAAATGCCGGTCGCTGGTGGCGCAACAGCGGCAAGCTCCTTAACGCCACCCTCACCATTAGATGGGCTGACCAACTTGGAATGCCCAGGCTCGTCTAACCTCAATCTCTCGAACCACCCGGTGCGGACCCGCATGCCGGGTGGTGTGGCAGGGGTGCGATCACATCGATCGCCCCCAATGCCGATTGGTAATCCTGCGGGTGTTCGCTTACTTGCCCGCTTTCGTGGTGTGGCGGCGGCCCTTGCCGATGTCCGGCAGGAAGATGGTCAACAGGCCGAGCAGCGGTAAATACGAGCAGATTTTGTAGACGAACTCGATGCCCATGTGGTCGGCCACCATGCCGAGGCCTGCTGCGCCAATGCCGCCGATACCGAAGGCAAAGCCGAAGAACAGGCCGGCAATCATGCCGACACGACCCGGAACCAGCTCCTGCGCAAAGACGACGATGGCCGAGAAGGCGGAGGCCAGGATGATGCCGATCAGGAAGGTCAGGAAGACCGTCCAGTTGTAGTCGGCATAAGGCAGGGCAAGGGTGAAGGGCAGGGCGCCGAGGATCGAGAACCAAATGACGAACTTGGTGCCGAACCAGTCGACGACAGGGCCGCCGGCGACGGTGCCGATGGCCACGGCGCCGAGGAATACGAACAGCAGAATCTGCGCGTGCTGCACCGACACTCCGAAGCGTTCGATCATATAGAAAGTGTAGTAGCTCGAAAGGCTCGTCATGTAGACGTATTTCGAGAACACTAGCAGTGCCAGGACACCGATCGCCGCAATGACCTTGTTGCGTGGGAGATGGACCGCGGGTGCCGCCGCCTTGCGACCGGCGTTATTCTTGCGGTGATCGGCGTACCAGACGCCGACGCGCCACAGGACGATCATGCCGGTCAGAGCTGCGAGCGAGAACCATGCAACGCTATGCTGGCCCCGCGGTAGTACGATGAAGGCGGCCAGAAGCGGACCTATCGCCGAGCCGAAGTTGCCGCCAACCTGGAACAGTGACTGGGCAAGGCCATGGCGTCCGCCTGATGCCAGCCGGGCAACGCGCGAGGATTCCGGATGGAACACGGCGGAGCCGAGGCCGACGACACCCGCGCCGATGAGCAAGACCCAATAGGCGTGCGCATATGCGAGCAGCACCAGGCCGATCAGCGTGAAGCCCATGCCGACAGACAATGAGTAAGGCAACGGGCGTTTGTCGGTGTAAATGCCGATCAGCGGCTGCAGGAGCGACGCGGTGACCTGGAACACGAGGCCGAGGAAGCCGATCTGCGTGAAGTCGAGGCCGTAGCCGTCCTTGATCATCGGATAGAGCGCGGGGATCAGCGACTGCATGGTATCGTTGAGAAGATGGCAGAAGCTTACCGCCATGATAATGCCGAAAACCGTCTGTTCCGCAGAGTGCCTCTCTGCCGTCATTGCGCTGTCTGTCACGATTCTGCTCCGTCCTACGAGGCTTTGGAATAACCGACTTGTGGTCGTCCCGCTTTCGTGTTTTGGTCTTGCTATTTCGCAAGTGGGCCAAAAATGGTGAAATCCAAGCAAAGCCTGGCGACGAGTGAGTTGGCCAAGCTCCATGTGGAGCGTCTTGCTGCCATCGAGGCAGCCTCAGAGCCGGTCTATGCCATCCCCTCGGAATATCCGGCCGGCTACCATGTGGAACCCCATAGTCACAGCCGTGCACAGTTCGTCTATGCTCGGTCCGGCGTGCTTATGGTGTCGTCGATACTGGGGCGCTGGATGGTGCCGCCGCAGCATGCGTTGTGGATACCGGCAGGACTTGTCCACACCGTCGACATGCTCGGCGATGTTGCGATGCTTTCGGCCTATGTCTCGCCCCAGGCCTTGGCCGATCCACCGACGGCCATCCGCGTCGTGGCGCTGACTGATCTTGCCAGAGCGTTGATCACCGAGGCTGTTGCGCCGCCCGAGGCCAAGAGCGGCAGACGGGATCTCATCATGGCGCTGCTGCTCGAGGAGGTCTTGCGGCTTCCCGACCGGCCGTTGGGATTGCCGTTCCCCTCAGATACGCGCCTGGCGACGCTCTGCCGCGGCTTCATGGAAAGTCCGAGTGCAAGGCTGGTCATCGACGATTGGGCGGAGCGGCTTGCCATGAGCCGGCGCGCCTTTACTCGGTTCTTTCGCAAGGAAACGGGTATCAGTCTCTCAACCTGGCGGCAGCAGGCGGCGGTGTTCACCGCCTTGCCCCGCCTCGCAGCCGGGGAGGCGGTTACAGCCGTTGCCCTCGACCTTGGCTACGACAGCGTCGCCGCCTTCACCACGATGTTCAGGCGGACGATGGGAGCCGCTCCCCGCGCGTATTTCAGGGCACCCGAACAATATTGAGCCTCTGCCCAAGCATGGATCCGCCGTCTCGCAGGACCGGGCGATGACGCGCTGCGTCCTCGATTTGACGTTTACGTTCACGGCAAATCTGTGAGTTTTAAGAATTCGAAAAACATTCGTTTGACATTCGAATAATCTTCGCTTTAATTGCTCTGACTTTCGCAAATGCGTGAGCATGTTGCGTTGCGGCATATTCTGGCTCGGAGGGGGAACGTGAGCCGTCAGATTCACGATCTTTTCATTATCGGCGGCGGCATCAATGGCTGCGGGATCGCGCGGGATGCGATCGGGCGGGGCTATTCGGTCGCGCTTGCGGAAATGAACGATTTCGCTTCGGGCACGTCTTCCGGCGCGACCAAGCTCATCCATGGCGGCTTGCGCTATCTCGAGCACTACGAGTTTCGTCTGGTGCGCGAATCTCTGATGGAGCGCGAAGTGCTCTGGGCGATGGCGCCGCACATCATCTGGCCGATGCGCTTCGTGCTGCCCTATCACAAGGGTGGCATCCGCCCGGCATGGCTGATCCGTCTCGGGCTGTTTCTCTACGATCACCTCGGCGGACGAAAGTTGTTGCCGCCGACCGCGGTTCTCGACATGCGCCGCGACCCGGCCTCCAAGCCATTGAAGGCACTCTTCACGAAGGCGTTCGAGTATTCGGATGGTTGGGTCGACGATGCGCGTATGGTAGTGCTCAATGCGCGGGACGCGGCCGACCGCGGCGCGCTGATCATGCCGAGAACGAGAGTCGTTTCGGCGCGGCGCGAGAACGGATTGTGGTCGATCGAGACGGTCGACACCGTCAGCGGGCAGGGCAACAGTTTTCAGGCGCGGATGCTGGTGAATGCTGCCGGGCCATGGGTCGATCAGGTCATTCGCACGGCCTTCGGGCAGAACGAGGCCCGCCACGTGCGGCTCGTGCAGGGCAGCCACATCGTCGTAAAGAAGAAGTTCGACGATCCGCGGGCCTATTTCTTCCAGAACCCGGACAACCGCATCATCTTCGCGATCCCGTACGAGCAGGACTTCACGCTGATCGGTACCACCGACCGCGACTACTCGGCCGATCCGAAGGATGTGAAAATATCCGAGGAAGAGACGATCTATCTCTGCAACGCGGCGAGCGAGTATTTCAAGGAGCCGGTACGGCCGGAAGACATCGTCTGGACCTATTCGGCTGTGCGGCCTCTATTTGACGACGGCGCTTCCAAGGCGCAGGAGGCGACCCGCGACTACGTGCTGAAGATCGAAGGCGAGGGTGAAAGCGCACCGCTGCTCAATGTCTTCGGCGGCAAGCTCACGACCTATCGGCGCCTATCCGAACACGCACTGGAAAGGATCGCCGAGGCGATCGGCGCCAAAGGCGCGTCCTGGACAGCGAAGAGCCATCTGCCGGGCGGGGATTTCGCCGCGACCGGCTATGAGGCGGAGGTTGCTAAGCTGAAGGGCGGTTATCCGTTCCTGGCGGACCGGCATGCGCGCCAACTGGTGCGCCGCTACGGCACCAAGGCGTCGGTCCTGCTCGGGCGGGCCGCCAGCGCGGAGGACCTGGGACACTGTTTCGGAGGCGATCTCTTCGAGGCAGAGGTTCGCTATCTCATCGATCACGAATGGGCCAGACGCGCAGAGGATGTGCTTTGGCGAAGAACGAAAGTCGGCCTGCGCCTGACCAAGGAACAGGCTGCGCTATTGGAGGAGTACATGGCCGCGCGACCGGCGCAGATGGCTGGTTGAAGCGGTAATGTCCCCGCTGTTGAGGAGGCACGGGAACCGGAATGCTTGAATTGCGGAACGCTGCAAAGATGGTGGGCGGGGAGTATCACATCCACGCAACCAATCTTGCATTTGAAAAAGGCACATTGAATGTGCTGCTGGGGCCGACGCTGTCCGGCAAGACATCGCTGATGCGACTGATGGCCGGGCTCGATCGACCGACGAGCGGTTCCGTCCATTTCGACGGCGTAGACGTGACCGGCATGCCGGTGCAGAAGCGCAACGTCGCGATGGTTTACCAGCAGTTCATCAACTATCCGGCCCTGACGGTGTACGAAAACATCGCCTCGCCAATGCGGATTTCAGGCAAGGACACCGCGACGATCGATCGTGAGGTTCGCAAGGCCGCCGAACTCTTGCGCCTTACGCCCTATCTGGATCGCACCCCGCTCAATCTCTCCGGCGGCCAGCAGCAGCGCACGGCGCTTGCGCGTGCCCTTGTGAAGAATGCCAGCCTTGTGCTGATGGACGAGCCGCTCGCGAACCTCGACTACAAGCTGCGCGAGGAACTGCGTGCCGAACTGCCGCGGATCTTTGCGCAGTCCGGCGCCATCTTCGTCTACGCCACAACGGAGCCTTCCGAAGCGCTTCTGCTCGGCGGCAACACGGCCACCCTTTCGGAAGGCCACGTGACGCAGTTCGGACCGACGATCGCCGTCTACCGAAATCCGCTCGACCTCGTAACTGCAAAGACCTTTGCCGATCCGCCGCTCAATTTCATGGATGTGATAAAGGCCGGCGGTTCGTTCCAGAGGCAAGGAGCTGATATCCTGCCGGTGCCCGCGCATTTGGACGACATGGCCGATGGTCCGGTCACGATCGCCTTCCATCCGCACCACCTCGCTCTTTCGCCGCAGACTCAGACGGCAGCAAAACTGCAGGCACGCACGCAGGTTTCCGAGATCACAGGCTCCGAAAGCTTTGTGCATATGGATTTCGACGGTGTCCGTTGGGTCATGCTTGCCCACGGCATTCACAACATCGATCCGGATACCGAGGTCGACATCTACCTCGACACCCGTCACGTCATGGCGTTCGGCACCGATGGCCGGGCAATCGCAACTGGCGCAAAGGCGTAAGGGAGAAGGACATGGCACGCATCACGCTCGACCACATCCGCCACGCCTACGGACCGAACCCGAAGTCCGACGCAGACTATGCGCTTCGTGAAGTCGATCACGAATGGCGGGACGGCGGCGCCTACGCGCTTCTCGGACCATCCGGCTGCGGAAAGACGACGCTACTCAACATCATTTCCGGCCTGCTGCAGCCGTCGCACGGCCGTATCCTCTTCGATGGCCAGGATGTGACGAACCTTTCCACGCAGGCGCGAAACATTGCGCAGGTGTTCCAGTTCCCGGTCATCTACGACACCATGACTGTCTACGACAACCTGGCTTTCCCGCTGCGCAATCGCAGGGTCCCCGAGCCGGAAGTCGATCGGCGCGTTCGCGACATTCTCGAGATGATCGATCTCGGCGGTATGGCCAAGCGCAAGGCACAGGGCCTGACGGCCGACCAGAAGCAGAAGATCTCGCTCGGCCGCGGACTGGTGCGCAACGACGTCAACGCGATCCTGTTCGACGAGCCTTTGACCGTGATCGACCCGCACATGAAGTGGGTACTGCGTTCGCAGTTGAAGCGCCTGCACAAGCAGTTCGGCTTCACCATGGTCTATGTGACGCACGACCAGACGGAAGCGCTGACCTTCGCCGACAAGGTTGTCGTCATGTACGAAGGACAAATCGTCCAGATCGGCACGCCGGCAGAGCTTTTCGAGCGGCCGAGCCATACCTTCGTCGGTTACTTCATCGGGTCGCCGGGCATGAACGTCCTGCCGGTGCAACTGCAGGGCAGCGCGGTGCGTATCGGCAGCGAGACGCTGTCATTGGACTACGCGCCGCAAGCGGCTGCCGGCGCCAAGACCGAGCTCGGCATACGCCCGGAGTTCGTCAATATCGGCCGCGAAGGAATGCCGGTCACCGTCAACAGGGTCGAGGACATTGGACGGCAGAAGATCGTGCGCGCCACCTTTGCCGGCCAGCCGATCGCCATCGTCGTGACGGAGGACTCCGAAATCCCGGCTGATGCGCGGGTGACCTTCGATCCGGCTGCCATCAATATTTACGTCAATTCCTGGCGCGTCGGCAGGGAGGGCTGAGCATGGAAAAGACCTGGAACAACAAAGCCTGGTTTCTGGTTCTGCCGGTCCTTGTGCTGGTCGCCTTCTCGGCCGTCATTCCGCTGATGACCGTTGTGAACTACTCGGTCCAAGATACGTTCGGGAACAACGAGTTCTTCTGGGCGGGGACTGACTGGTTCGTGCAGACGCTTCATTCCGACCGCTTCTGGGCGGCGTTGCAGCGCAATCTCGTCTTCTCGCTGATCGTTCTGGCGCTGCAGATCCCGCTTGGCATCTTCATTGCCCTCAACATGCCGAAGAAGGGGATCGGCGTACCGATCTGCCTCGTGCTGATGGCGCTGCCGCTGCTCATTCCGTGGAACGTGGTCGGCACCATCTGGCAGGTTTTCGGGCGTGTCGACATCGGCCTGCTTGGTCATACTCTTGAGGCAATGGGGTTTGACTACAACTATGTCCGCGACCCCCTCGATGCGTGGATCACCATCATCCTGATGGACGTCTGGCACTGGACGAGCCTTGTGGTGCTGCTCTGCTATGCCGGCCTCGTTTCGATCCCGGATGCGTATTATCAGGCAGCGAAGATCGACGGCGCGTCGCGCTGGTCCGTCTTCCGCTACATCCAGCTGCCGAAGATGAAGCGCGTGCTACTCATCGCCGTCCTGCTGCGTTTCATGGACAGCTTCATGATCTACACCGAACCTTTCGTCGTCACCGGCGGCGGTCCCGGCAACTCGACCACCTTCCTGTCGATTGACCTTGTGAAGATGGCCGTTGGCCAGTTTGACCTCGGTCCGGCCGCGGCAATGTCGATCATCTACTTCCTTATCATCCTGCTCCTGTCATGGGTCTTCTACACCGTCATGACCAGCAGCGACGCGAACGCCTGAGAAAGGAGAGGACCATGGCTCAAACAATGAAATACAAGCCTGCGGGCAACTTCTCCTGGGTCGTTTCGACGGTCTACATCATCTTTCTGCTGCTGCCGATCTACTGGCTGATGAACATGAGCTTCAAGGAGAATGCCGAGATCACCGGCGCCTTCTCGCTGTGGCCGCAGAACCCGACGCTCGGGAACTACATGGTGATCTTCACCGATCCCTCCTGGTACAACGGCTACATCAACTCGATCATCTACGTGGTCATGAATACGGTGATCTCGGTGCTGGCGGCGCTGCCTGCGGCCTATGCCTTCTCGCGCTACCGGTTCCTGGGCGACAAGCATCTGTTCTTCTGGCTGCTGACGAACCGCATGGCACCGCCGGCCGTCTTCGCGCTGCCGTTCTTCCAGCTCTATTCGGCTTTCGGGCTGATCGATACGCACATCGCCGTGGCGCTCGCCCACTGCCTGTTCAACGTGCCGCTGGCAGTCTGGATCCTGGAAGGCTTCATGTCCGGCGTGCCGAAGGAGATCGACGAAACGGCCTATATCGACGGCTATTCCTTCCCGCGGTTCTTCGTGAGGATCTTCATGCCGCTGATCGCGTCAGGGATCGGTGTCGCCGCCTTCTTCTGCTTCATGTTCTCGTGGGTGGAACTGCTGCTGGCCCGCACGCTGACGACGACTGCCGCAAAGCCGATTTCGGCGATCATGACGCGCACCGTCTCGGCTGCAGGGATGGATTGGGGTGTGCTGGCGGCTGCCGGTGTGCTGACCATCATCCCCGGCGCGCTCGTCATCTACTTCGTACGCAATTACATCGCCAAGGGCTTCGCGCTCGGCCGCGTCTGACAAGGGAGGACCACTCATGAACTTTTCCTGGATGGCGTGGACGCTGCCGACTGCATTGTTTTTCCTGGCGATTTTCATGCTGCTCGTTGGCATGAGCATCTGGGAGTATTTCGTGCCTGGCGGCTCGCCGCGCGTCGGAATCCTCAGGTTCGAAACCACGCGAGGGGATCGGCTCTTCGTGTCGCTGCTTGGCGCAGCATACATACATCTCGCATGGCTGGGTCTTGTCGGACCCAACCTGTGGTGGGCTCTTGCCCTCTCCGTAGTCTACGCCATCGGCGTCTTCCGCTACGTGTGACGGCAGGGAAATACAGATGGCCGGGGGTACTGGCCGCCTGAACGTGAAGACTGCAATCGCAACCCTGGGAGGATATTATGCGAAGGCATTTACTAGCGACAACAGCAGGCATGTTGCTGACCATGGCGGGCGCCGCCTATGCCGGCATGGATGAAGCGAAAACTTTCCTGGACAAGGAAATCGGCGATCTTTCGACGCTTTCCCGCGCGGACCAGGAAAAGGAAATGCAGTGGTTCATGGATGCGGCGAAGCCTTTCGCCGGCATGGACATCAAGGTCGTTTCCGAAACCCTGACGACGCACGAATATGAATCGAAGGTTCTGGCGCCGGCCTTCACCGCGATCACCGGTATCAAGATCACGCACGATCTCATCGGCGAAGGCGACGTTGTCGAAAAGCTGCAGACGCAGATGCAGTCGGGCGAAAACATCTATGACGCCTATGTCAATGACTCGGACCTCATCGGTACGCATTGGCGCTACCAGCAGGCCCGCTCGCTGACCGACTGGATGGCGAACGAAGGAAAGGATGTCACCAACCCGGGCCTCGATATCAACGACTTCGTCGGCACCAAGTTCACGACTGCACCGGACAAGAAGCTTTACCAGCTTCCCGACCAGCAGTTCGCGAACCTCTACTGGTTCCGCTACGACTGGTTCAACGACGAGAAGAACAAGGCCGACTTCAAGGCGAAGTATGGTTACGATCTCGGCGTTCCGGTCAACTGGTCTGCCTACGAGGACATCGCCGAATTCTTCACCGGCCGTGAGATCAACGGCAAGAAGGTCTTCGGCCACATGGACTACGGCAAGAAGGACCCATCACTCGGATGGCGCTTCACCGATGCCTGGCTATCGATGGCCGGCAACGGCGACAAGGGCCTTCCGAACGGCCTTCCGGTCGACGAGTGGGGCATCAAGGTCGACGAGAACTCGCGTCCGGTTGGTTCGTGCGTTGCGCGTGGCGGCGATACGAACGGCCCGGCTGCCGTCTACTCGATCCAGAAGTATCTGGATTGGTTGAAGGCCTATGCACCGCCGGCAGCGCAGGGCATGAACTTCTCCGAATCCGGTCCTGTGCCGGCGCAGGGCGAAGTCGCCCAGCAGATCTTCTGGTACACCGCCTTCACGGCCGATGCCGTCAAGCCCGGTCTGCCAGTCGTCAACGAGGACGGTACGCCGAAGTGGCGCATGGCGCCAAGCCCGCACGGCGTCTACTGGAAGGACGGCATGAAGCTCGGCTACCAGGACGTCGGTTCCTGGACGCTGATGAAGTCGACGCCTGACGATCGCGCCAAGGCCGCTTGGCTCTATGCGCAGTTCGTGACCTCGAAGACGGTCGACGTGAAGAAGAGCCACGTCGGTCTGACCTTCATCCGCGAGTCCACCATTCGCGACAAGAGCTTCACGGAGCGCGCTCCGAAGCTTGGCGGTCTGGTCGAGTTCTACCGCTCGCCCGCCCGCGTCCAGTGGTCGCCGACCGGTACGAACGTTCCTGACTATCCGAAGCTCGCTCAGCTTTGGTGGCAGGCGGTCGGCGATGCGTCGTCCGGTGCGAAGACCGCGCAGGAAGCGATGGACTCGCTTTGCTCCGAACAGGAAAAGGTGATGCAGCGACTGGAACGCGCCGGAGTGCAGGGCGATATCGGTCCGAAGCTCGCCGAAGAGCATGATCTCGAGTTCTGGAACAAGGATGCGGTCGCCAAGGGCAACCTCGCGCCGCAGCTGAAGATCGAGAACGAGAAGGAAAAGCCGGTTACCGTCAACTACGACGAACTGGTCAAGAGCTGGCAGTCGAACTGATCAGCAAGGTTGGCCGGGGTGTGTGCCCCGGCCAACCGCCGACCGCATAACGTCGGCATTACACCCTCCTATGAATGACCTATCGCTTCCGCTGGCGCGTTCGCGCCGGCGAGGTGAGCTATTGCGCCGGAGAAGACAATGAGCGGCCATATTCTCGCGATCGACCAGGGCACGACGTCCTCGCGTGCGATCGTCTTCAACGCCGGGATGAAGATGATCTCGTCAGCACAGGAGGAGATCAAACAATCCTATCCGCAGCCAGGCTGGGTCGAGCATGATCCGAATGAGATCTGGACGAGCGTGGTTAGCACGGCGCGGCAAGCGCTGGCGAATGCCAACATTCCACTCACCGATATCGCCGCGATTGGCATCACCAACCAGCGCGAGACAACGGTCGTCTGGGAACGCAAGTCGGGCAGGGCGCTTAACAAGGCGATCGTCTGGCAGGACAGGCGGACGGCTGAAGTCTGCGATAGTCTCAAGGCGGATGGATATGAGAAACTGTTCAGCGCGAAGACGGGTCTGCTGCTCGATCCTTATTTCTCCGGGACCAAGCTGCGCTGGCTGCTCGACAACGTCGACGGATTGCGGGAGCGCGCCGAGGCAGGCGAGGTCTGTTTCGGCACGGTCGACAGCTGGCTGATCTTCAATCTGACTGGCGGACGCGTTCATGCAACTGATGCCACCAACGCGTCGCGAACGCTGCTTTTCAACATTACCGAGGGCAGGTGGGACGAGGAGCTTCTCGGCCTGCTCAGGATCCCGGCATCCATGCTTCCGGAGGTCAAGGACTGCGCGGACGATTTCGGCGTCACTGATCCGGATATCTTCGGTGCGCCGATACCGATCCTCGGTGTTGCGGGCGACCAACAGGCAGCAACTATCGGTAGTGCCTGCTTCGAAGCGGGCATGATGAAATCGACCTATGGGACGGGCTGCTTTGCCTTGCTGAATACGGGGCGGGATTGCGTAACATCCAGCAACCGGATGATCACGACGATCGCCTATCGGCTCGGCGGCGAAACCACCTATGCGCTGGAAGGATCGATCTTCATCGCCGGTGCGGCGGTGCAATGGCTACGCGACGGCCTCGGCTTGATTTCAAACGCATCGGAGAGCGGCACGCTGGCGATGAGGGCCGATCCCAATCAGCAGGTCTATGTGGTGCCGGCCTTTACCGGCCTCGGTGCTCCCTATTGGGACCCGGAGGCGAGGGGTGCGATCTTCGGTTTGACCAGGAACAGCGGGCCGGCGGAATTGGCGCGCGCCGTGCTCGAGTCTGTCGCCTACCAGACGCTCGATCTCCTCATCGCGATGCGGAAGGATTGGGGCGGCCATCACATTGAGACGGTCCTGCGTGTCGATGGCGGCATGGCAAGTTCCGACTGGACGATGCAGCGTCTTGCCGACGTTGTCGGAAACCCGGTGGATCGGTCGGCTGTCGTCGAGACGACGGCGCTCGGCGCGGCCTGGCTCGCCGGTTCGCGAGCAGGGGTTTGGCCCGACAAGGAGAGTTTCGGAAAAGCATGGGCGTGCAGCCGGCGGTTCCAACCCTCCATGGAGGAGGCAGAGCGACAGAGGAAGATCGCTGGCTGGCGCAATGCGGTCTCACGCACCTTGTCGGGCGCGCAATTCAGCAATCAGTTGGCCTGACCGTCGTCACGCCACCATCAGGACGCCGTTTTCAGGTGGTTGTCAGGCCAAACCGGCAATGCTAGCTCGCTGCAAAAGTTGCGACGAGGTTGGCATGAAACGCCTGTGGAATTTTCGGTGGTGGAAGGCATCCCTCATCGGCACCGTTACGATTGGCGCGATGTTCGGGGGCTATATTGTTTATCTCCAAGCGAGCGGGAATTTTCACGCCGTCATCGCGGATCAGCTCTACCGTTCGGCGCAACCCTCGCCTGAGCAGCTGGCATCTTACGTGCGTAGTCATGGCATCGAGACGGTCATAAACCTGCGCGGGATGCACGTTGGCAAGAAATGGTATGCCGACGAGATTGCAACTGCACGCGGTCTCGGCGTTCAGCATATCGACTTCGAAATGTCGCCGTCCAAGGTCTTGTCGCCCGAGCGCGCCGAGCAGCTGCTGGCGATCATGAGAGCGGCACCAAAGCCCATCCTTCTCCACTGCCAATCTGGCGCCGATAGGACAGGGCTCGTGTCGGTCCTCTACAGCCAACAAGTGGCCGGTATCAATGAGGACGTCGCCGAGCGTCAGCTCTCGGTCTACTACGGCCATATTGCCATTCCTTACCTGTCGGGAACCTACGCGATGGACAGGAGCTGGAAGGGCCTCGAAAGGTATTTTGGGATCCAGGGGTAGCCGAACGGCCGCAGCGCTTGCCAAGGTTATTCAGGTGACTGTCAGAAAATCCGGTCATGGCTGGCGAATATTCTTCGACGGCCATCAACTACAGATGATTCGATCCTGGTTCCGTCGACGCCAAAATCTGGACGCGGAGACGACCAATTGGAAGATAATGCCACCAAGGTCCGCCTGATCGAGCGGCGGCCCGCAATCGGCAGCGTGACGCTTTGCCTTGCTACGACTCTCTACCTGCTTCTTGTGACAAACAGATCGTTCTGGAGCACGGCCTTTAGCTATTTTGCGTCCGATCATCTCTCGTTCGTGCTCTTTGTCGTCGGCATTTCGGCTGTGAGCATGGCAATCATCACGGCTTTCTCCGCCAAATATGTCACCAAGCCTTTTTTGATCTTCTTCGTTCTCGCGGCAGCCGCCGGCTCCTGGTTTACCGATCAGTTCGGCGTGGTCGTGGACAAGGAAATGATCCGCAACGCGGCGGTGTCGACGGGCGCGGAGGCAGGGCATCTGATAACGACGCGTTTTGCCCTTTATTTGATGCTCACTGGTATACTTCCGTCACTCGTCATCCTCTGGGTACGCATCCGGCATCGCCCGGTGCTGTCCAAACTTGCTCATAATACCGGCGTGATCGTGGCTTGCCTGGCTGTCTTCGTCGTGGTCGGATTCGGCGACTACCGTGCCTTTGCGGGCGTCGGGCGCGCCCACAGAGACATCCTCGACCGGCTGAACCCATTCGTACCGATCACCAGCACCATTCGCTTTGCGGTTTCGTCCGAGCAGGATGCGCATGTCGTCGCCGAGCCGCTCGGTACGGATGCGCATCGGGTGAACACTGCCGGCCTTAACAAGCCGCGCGTAACGATCATCGTTGCGGGCGAGACAGCGCGTGCCGATGACTTCTCGCTTGGCGGTTATGCGCGGAAAACCAATCCGGAGCTCGAAAAGCGGAACGTTGTCTATTTTCCGAAAACGACCAGCTGCGGCACAGCGACGGCAATTTCTATCCCGTGCATGTTTTCGGTCTATCCGCGAACAGCCTATACGCACCGGAAGGGCCTTGCGACCGAGAACCTCCTCGACGTGCTGAGCCATGCCAAGGTGGACGTATCCTGGCTGGATAATGACACCGGCAGCTATCATGTCACCGACCGGGTCCCGTTCACGTTCTTGCCGGAGTCGGCCGATCCACGTTTTTGCAAGGATGGTGAGTGCCTCGACGCTATCCTTCTCGACAAGGTCGACGATTGGCTCGACCACGTAAAGGGTGACAGCGTGCTGGTCTTGCACCAGCTCGGAAGCCATGGGCCAGCCTACTTCGCTCGTTATCCCGATGAATACCGACGTTTCGTTCCTGATTGCCAGGCGAATGATTTCGGCAGCTGCACGGCCGAAGAGATTACCAACGCCTATGACAATACGATCCTCTACACGGACCACATTGTCTCGACGGTCATCGATAAGCTCAAGCAGCATTCCGACAAGGTTGCCGGTGCAGCGATCTACGTGTCGGATCACGGTGAATCGCTTGGCGAAAACGGAATCTACCTGCATGGCGCGCCCTATATCGTAGCGCCGTCGCAGCAGACGCACGTGCCGTTCCTGGCGTGGGTCAGTGACGATCTCGCGAAGGGGGCCGGCTTCGATATGAGTTGTATGGCTAAGCAGGCAGACAGGGACCGTTCGCACGACAACTTCTTCCACAGTGTGCTCGGGCTCATGGACGTGGCGACCAAGGCCTACGATCCGAATCTGGATGTTTTCGCCGGATGCCGCCGACAGGCGGATAAACTCGCAAGCCTTCAGCGATGAGACAGCGAGGCTGCTGCAACGCAACAGCCGGAATAGGCTCTATCGTTGTATCGATTGCCTCGGGATGCCAATCCAGCTCTCAGTGCTTGTGGTTTGCCGCTTTCATCCGCTCTGAAAGCTCGGAGAGCCCGAAGGGCTTCACCAGGAAATCGTCCGCGCCGCTTCGCAGGCCCTCGATCTGATCCGAAGTCTGGTCGTGCGCCGTCAGAATGATGACGGGGACGGAGTTCGCTTGTCGTCTAAGCGCCTTCAATAGGGTTAAGCCATTACCATCGGGCAAGCGCAGGTCGAGCAGGATGACGCCGTATTTGCCGGTTTCGGCCGCTTGGGTTGCTTCCGCGAGATTGAGGCACCAATCGACCGAATGACCGTCGGCCGCGATGTGATCGCGCACGGCGTCTCCCAAAAGGACGTTGTCCTCGACCAGCAATACGTTCACACGCTATCTCCCTTGAATGCCTGCCTTCCGGCGGCATCCTCCATGGCCATGACGGCGTCTATCCGTCGCCAGGATTTCTAATGAGATCGCTAGCTGACAATGACCTTAAGGCTTTGCGGGGATCGGCATTAAACGCGGTTGTGATCCCGGCTTCCTCGGCACTGGCCTGCAGGTGAGAATATATGTCGGCGTGCTGCCAGGTCATGTCGGCATTCCGACGTCAGAACCGGCGAGCAGCGAAAGCTCGTTGGCGGTCTTCATCACCATGGTGATCGTCTGGCTGATATCGGGCGCTGCCGAGGCATTGACCAGCGCGATATAGGGGCAGGTGAGGGCCGCAATGCAGCGTCCGTCCGGCCCAAGGATAGGAGCGGAAAGGTTATTGACGCCTGCCGTCTGGGCGCTCGCCATCATTTCGTAACCGTGTTCGCGGATCTGGGCGAGGCGCTCGTAAAATTCTGGTCCGAGATTCACTTCCGCGCGGCTGCGCACGTGTTCCGCGATCATCATCTGCCGCTCTTCATCGCTTCGGAACGCAAGAAGCACGTGGCCGGAGCCGGTGTCGAAGAGACTGATGTGCGACCCGATGCGGATCGAGAGACCCCAGTAATCCGGCGCCTCGTGCTGCGCGATCACCACCGCCGAACCGCGGTCAAAGACGACCAGGTGGTTCGCCTGTTTGGTCTTCTGCGCTAGTTCACGCATCAATGGCATTGCGAAAGACGCCAGCCGGCGTGTTGGCGCGTGCAACTGGGCCAGCCCGAATAGCTTGAGTGTCAGTGTAAACCGGTCACCCTCCAGCTTCGTCACGTAGCCGCGGCGGACGAGGCGATCGAGCATGCGATAGAATTCGTTGGGGCTACGATCGAGACGCTTGGCGATCTCCGCCTGGGTCAGCCCTTCCTCGACGCTGGCCAAAAGCTCGAGGATATCGAGCCCCTTGTCCAGCGCCGGAGCGCGGTACCGATCAGCGTCATCTGCTTCCATCAATTTCTCCTGTGAATGCCACCTTACATATACAAATGCGTAGCTGCCGAAAAGCGCAGTGTGCAGCTCGGTTCGGTCGGTAGCGTCGCCTGTATATGAAAAAGAACCTCATATATGGGTAGGTGCTTGCCGGCGCGAACTGCCGATCCGCAGCGCGTGGCGGACCTTAGTAGTGAACTTCTTCATCGACTATGGAAAACGGGCAGGTTAGGCTCGCGCTCTTGAGGTGAGGCTGTTCGTGTTCCGAGGATTCTGGTGATATTTTTGACTGATGGAGAACTAAGCGAAATCAAAGCGTTTCGACGGGAACTTCATCGCAATCCGGAAGTCTCGGGTGAGGAGGCGGAAACCGCATCCCGCGTTACAGAGGAACTCGGCCGCACGAGGCCAGATCGCATCGTTGCCGGCATCGGCGGCCATGGCCTCGCGGCCGTCTATGAAGGAGCGGCATCAGGTCCGACGATCATGATCCGTGCGGAACTGGATGGCCTGCCGATCGAGGAAATCTCCGATGTCGCGCACCGTTCGACGGTGCCGGGCAAGGGCCACCTTTGCGGCCATGACGGTCACATGGCGATCCTGATGGCACTCGCGAAGGGTCTTGGGCACGAGCGGCCTGCGAAGGGGCGGGTTATCCTGATGTTCCAGCCGGCCGAGGAGAACGGTGCAGGGGCAGCGGCCGTGCTTGCCGATCCGAAGTTTGCGACGCTGACGCAGGATCTATCGCTCTCGCTTCATAACTTCCCGGGTATCCGGCTCGGACACGTCCTTCTCAAGGAGGGGCCGGTCAATTGCGCATCGCGCGGAATGAAGATCATTCTAAAGGGTAAGACATCGCACGCCTCTTATCCGGAGCAGGGCATTGCGCCGACTTTCGTGCTGGCGCGGTTGCTCGGTGATCTGACGGCGTTGGGCAACAATGGGCCGCTGGGGCCGGACTACTCGCTGGTTACGGTCACACATGCGCGGCTCGGGGAGCCGGCATTTGGGATCAGTCCCGGCGAAGCGCAGATCTGGGCGACCCTGCGGACGCTGACCGATGAAGCGATGGCAGCGTTGGTTTCCCGCGCCGAGGAACTGGTGCAGACCCAGGCGAAGGCCGGGCAATTGCAGGTGGAGATCAGTTACGAGGACGTGTTCCGCCAGTGCTACAATTCCGCCGAAGCGGTCAAGGAGCTGCGGCGTGCCCTGGATGACGAGGGCGTCAGCCATGACGATGTCAGTAGCCTGCTGCCAATGAAAGCTTCTGAAGACTTCGGTCTGTTCCGGACTGTGGCGCCCGCAGCGATGTTCTTTCTCGGGGCGGGTGAAGATCATCCGCGACTGCACAACCCCGACTACGATTTTCCCGATGAGCTGATCGCGACCGGATCGCGGGTCTTCATGCGCGCCATCAGGAACATTCTCGGCCGAGCTACCCTCCGGCGGCCCCTGTAGTAGCTGCCGGACATTCCCGCCGGTGATTGGCCGATGGCGAGGACCCTGCTTCCGTTCCGTCGGCGCGGTGCCTTCGCATCTCCGGTCAAATTAGATCGCAATCCCTGATCGACTTGGGAGTGGATTTGCGCAATATTTTCAGCATCGGATGCATGCGCGGTTCGCGCAGCGTCACGTCGGAACCATTTGACTTCCTCCAGAGTGCAATGGGATTAGCATGTTTGCTCAAGACATCATGAACACCGACATCACAACGATCAGCGCCGATAGCAGCATCCATCAGGCAATAGACCTGATGGTTGCCAAGAATATCAGCGGCCTGCCTGTTATCGACAACGATGGCAATGTTTGTGGCCTGCTGACAGAAGGAGACCTCCTCCGGCGCATCGAGTTCGGTGGCGGCAGATCGGCCGGCAAGCCGGATGAGACGTCGCTCGTCGACCTCGACGACTATATCCGAAGCCGCAGCTGGCGGGTATCGGATGTCATGTCCGCAAGCGTGATCAGCGTGACGCCGGATACGCCGGTTGCGGCGATCGCCGAGGCGATGTTCCGGCACAAGATCAAGCGGGTGCCCGTCGTCAGCGACAAGCGCCTTCTCGGTATCGTCAGCCGTATCGATCTCCTCAAAGCAATCGTTGCGGCGCCGGCCGAGAGAACGGCAAGTGGTGACGATGCTCTCGCCCGCGCCATCCGCGCGCGACTGCAGGGTGACCTTGGTCTCGACACCGATGCGATCAAGGTATCGGTTCAGGATTCCAGAGCGGTGCTTGAAGGGACCGTATCGAGCGAACTGGAGCGGCGCGCCATCCGTGTCCTGGTGGAGAACCTCAAGGGCGTCAGCGGCTTCATCGACAAGCTCGGTGTTGCCTGATCGGAGATCCTCAGGCTACCGTACGGAGAAGCTTTTTCGCTTGTGTTGCCATCAGTCGTTCTTCGTTGGTCGGGATCACTAGCGTTTTGAAATCACCCAGGAAGCGCAGCCTTCGCAGGATTGCCTCGCGGACAGGGGCGGCGTGCTCGCCAATCCCGCCCGTAAAGACAAGCGCATCGATGCCGCCTAGGGAGACGGCCATCATCGCGATATGCTGAGCCGTTTTGCGGGCAAAATACTCGAGCGCAAAGGCGGCTTTGGGATCGTCGCTTTGAAGCAATGCCTCGACGTCGTTGCTGATGCCGGACAAGCCTTTCAGGCCCGAACACTCATAGAGGATATCCTGGACCGCTTCGACGCCGAGCTCCAGGTCGTGGATCATGTAGAGAACGGCGCCCGGATCGATTGAGCCGCTGCGGGTTCCCATAGGAATGCCGTCGAGCGCGGTCATGCTCATCGTCGTATCGACGCTGACGCCGTTCTTCAACGCACAGAGGCTGGCGCCATTGCCGAGGTGGCCAACAACGACACGGCCGGCATGGAGGTCCGGATAGTCCTTGGACAGCACCTGAGAAATCCAATCATAGGAAAGCCCATGGAAGCCATAGCGGCGCATGCCTTTGTCGCGCATCTCCTGCGGTAGTGCGAAGCTGCTGGTCAGCTCGTCGTGGCCTGCGTGAAAGGCTGTGTCGAAGCAGGCAATATCGGGCGCTCCGCTCGCGATTCTCGCCGAAGCGGTGATACCGGCGAGATTGTGGGGTTGGTGAAGCGGCGCTAACGGGATCAGCGCCTCGAGGCGGCGCATCACATCCGGCGTGACAATGACGGGCTCTCGGAAGGTCTGCCCACCATGGACGACGCGATGGGCAACGGCTGTTGTGCGCCAGCCGTGATCGTGCCCGCCTATGAGCTCGGTCACCGCGCGGAGTGCTAGATTGTGATCAGTGCTCGCGGGCAGGGTACTTCGCGTCTCCTCACCATTGGGAAGCTTCGCACGCATCTCAGGCGTGTCACCAATACCGGTGACCTTGCCGCTCATCAGCACGTTTAGGTCCCGTTCCGCGAAGATCTGAAACTTCAGGCTCGATGAACCGGTGTTGAGAACAAGCAGCGTGTCGATCATCGAATTGTGCTCCGAGGCCGATCAAGAGAGTACAAAAGCGAGACGGTGTGTCAGGGCGTCGCAATTGCCCTGCGCCGGCACTGAGTACCCCTCTGCTGCGGCAGGGTGGCCGCAGAAGATGCAAGTGTCAAATTGTTTCTGTTTCAGGATTCGCGTATAACGAGTTCTTTCTCGGGTGGCGTTGCGGTGGATCAAATCCTGCCTTTATGCGGTAATGGTCGCCGGCTCTATTCCCGAGGGTTTGGACTTGCCGTGGTCGATGCGGGCAGGCTCCAGCGTGTTATGGTTGTGGGCAGCTCGAGCGCCACGCTACTCGATTTGGGAGGGATGGGAATGGAAATGCAGCTATCCATTGCTGCTCGCCCTGAAGCGGTCAGCTTCGATCCTAGCCGGACTGCCGTCATGGTCATCGATATGCAGAACGACTTCGGCTGCCGTGGTGGAATGTTCGATCGCGCCGGCCTTGACGTCGCGCCCATCGCGCATCTCGTTCAGCCGATTTCGCGGTTGCTCGAAGCGGCGCGGCGTAACGCATTGCTCATCGTCTACACCAGGCAAGAGCATAATGCGGACCTTTCCGATGCCGGTAACGAAGATGCTCCGCATCGCATCAAGCACAAGCGCCTGAATATCGGGGCAGCCGTGGTAGCCCCAAACGGCATCCAAAGCCAAATCCTGGTGCGCGATACCTGGAACACTGCAATTATCCCGGAACTCGAGCCCCAGCCAGGCGACGCCGTGATCTCCAAGCATCGCTACAGTGCATTTTTCGAAACGTCGCTCGATACCCTCCTTCGCGCCAGGAGGATCAACACGCTCATCTTCACCGGTGCCACGACCAGCATCTGCGTTGAGTCCACAGTCCGTGACGCGACTTTTCGCGACTATCGTTGCATCGTGCTTAGGGACTGTACGGCAGAACTAATCGCGGCTGACACAATGCGCAGCAACCATGAAGCGTCGCTGCTCGCAATCGAGCTGCTCTTCGGTTGGACAGCGGAGTCCGAGGCGGTGATTGACGCCTTATCCAGAAGTGCAAGAGCCGGGTAGGGGGCAAGCCGCAACCGCCGCTGATCGGTGCCCCTACTCACAAAATCCTCTGAGATCTCAGGATTTTTCTCTTTTCGGGTTGCGCCGATCGGCCTATCAAGCGGTAGTGCTGTTCGGCACGCCTCGGATCCCGCTTCTGTGTCCATTCTATCCGGATGCATCCATTCCACATCGGCAGATCAATGACAGCTATGCAGACGACTGAGAAAGACGATGTGGAGAGCATCCGCAGGGCAAAGATCGTCGCGCTGGTCGTTGCCGTTTCGTTTTTCATGCAGATTCTCGACGGCACCATCGTCACCACTTCATTGCCGCAGATGGCGGCGAGTTTTGGCGTTCAACCGATATCCATGAGCATCGGCATCACGGTCTATATGCTGACGATGGCGGCCTTCATTCCGCTTTCGGGATGGCTTGGGGATCGATACGGCGCACGGCGCGTCTTCATGGCCTCGATCGCCGTCTTTACGATCGCATCGCTCTTCTGTGGGCTCTCCGATGGGCTTGCGGAGTTTGTCATCGCCCGCGCGGTGCAGGGCGCGGGCAGTGCGCTGATGACGCCGGTCGGCCGGATCATTGTCCTCAAGAATGCCCGCAAATCGGAGCTCGTCCAGGCGATCGCGCTGATAACCTGGCCGGCGCTGACGGCTCCCGTTGTCGGTCCGCTGCTCGGCAGCTTCATCACCACCTACGCAAGTTGGCATTGGAACTTCCTCATCAATGTGCCGATCGGGGTGCTCGGCATGGCGCTGGTTCTTCGTTTCGTGCCGGAACAGCGCGAGGAAGATGCCGGGCGGCTGGATTTACTTGGCTTCGTTCTCAGCGGCGGCGGATTGACCTTCCTGCTGGCAGCACTTGAGTTCTCGGTGAAGTGGCATGGCGGGCTGGTACCAATTTTGCTGATGCTGGTGGCAGGGCTCGTGCTCTCGGTCATGGCGACCCGGCATTTCCGGCGAGTCAGCAATCCATTGCTCGATCTCTCTGCCTTCAAAGTGCAAACCTTTGCGATCGCGACCCTTTCAGGCGGGACGGCGAGCCGTCTCGCGATCAACGCGACGCCCTTCCTCTTGCCGCTCCTCTTCCAACTCGGATTCGGATTGAGCTCGATCGAAGCGGGTGCCTATCTGCTGGTCTACTTTCTCGGAAACCTCGGCATGAAGGTCGTCACGACACCGCTGCTCGCCAGGTTTGGATTTCGCGCGGTGCTCTTCTTCAACGGGTTGATTGCTGCATCGGCGATTGCCGCCTGCGGCTTTCTCGTACCCGAGACGCCGCGTATTGTTATCTACGTGCTGTTGATGACCGCGGGTCTCTCGCGCTCAATGGAATTCACGGCACTGAATACACTGGCCTTTGCCGATATCAGTTCTGCACAACGCAGTTCGGCTTCCACTCTGTCGAGCATGCTGCAGCAGATTTCGATGTTGCTCGGCGTGGCGATCGCGGCGGCGGTGCTCAACATCTCCGTCGCCTTGCGCGGTGTCGAGGGGCCGGGGCTCGTCGATTTCCGATGGGCGTTTCTTGTCGTCGGCGCAATCGGCATCATATCGTCAGTGAGCTTCCTGCGGCTGGTGCCGGATGCAGGCGCCGAGGTGTCGGGTCACAAGATCGGCACGAAATAGTTGGCCGCCGTGCAGTCGGGCGGCTCTCGCGGGAGGAAATATGAAACTCGGATATGTCTGCACGCCACAGGAGGTCTTCGACTTCTGGTTCGAGGAGTGCGGCCGCGATCAATGGTTCAAAGCGACGACGGAGCTTGATCGGGATATTCGCAAGCGCTTCCGCGACACGCATCTTGCGCTCTCGCGCGACGTGTCGGAGGAGTGGCGTGCGACGCCCCACAGCAGGCTTGCCGCAGTAATCGTGCTGGACCAGTTTCCTCGCAACATCTACCGCACGACACCGCTCGCCTTTGCCACCGATGGGCTTGCGCTGCGGGAAGCAAAGCTTGCCGTGGAAGCTGGCGCCGACCAGCAGGTCAGCCCGGAATGCCGGACGTTTTTTTACATGCCCTTCGAGCACTGCGAAGATCTGGCCGAGCAGGATCGTGCCGTGGCACTATTCAGGGCGCTTGGCGATGAGGAATATATCGACTATGCGCTTCGCCACCATAAGGTGATCGCCGCCCACGGTCGATTTCCGCATCGAAACGCCATCGTCGGACGACAATCGACCGTGGCAGAACTAGAATATCTGGCACAGCCGGGTGCAGGCTTCTGAGCGCGTCGCCTTTCTGTTGCCTTTCTTTCTTATGAAAAACTGGACTCCAATTTTGATCCAGAACCTTCCGAGCGGGGATATTTTGCGGCCGACCCAACTCTTGCTTCGCATTTTCCTAGTCGCTGCGCTGGCGACCGTTGGCGCGAGCCTTGCAAGCGCGCAGGCGCCTCAACCGCAGGCCGAGCAACAGCCCCAGGCGACCGAGCAGGCTTCAGTTGCTGACGGTCCGATCGAGCAGGCCGCTAAGGCGCTGGAGAAGGCAAAGCAGGACCTCGTCGCGCTCGAGGACGGCGTAAGGCAGAAAGGCGACGATGACGACGCGCTGGTGGCTCTCGCCGGAAAGACCGACGAACTTGGGCGCTCGGTTCTCAACATATCCGTCGGCCTCCGGCCGCGGCTCGACCAGATCAAGAACCGCCTTGGCGAGCTAGGCGATCCACCAAAGGAAGGGCAGCCGGCCGAAGCGGAGATCGTTACGACCGAACGCAACGCCCTGACGGCCGAGCGCGCCCAGATTAACGCCGTTACCGGTGATGCCGAGACCCTCTCTGCTTCCATCAGCAAGCTTGGTAACGTTATCGCTGAAACACGCCGACAGCTTTTCGCCGCGACCTTGCTGCGACGCACCGATGTCTCGGTTTCTGTTATTGACGATGCGGCGCGCGCCTTCGTCCAAGAGGGGTCGGAGTTTGTCCAAGCCCTTGGAAGCTGGCTGGGATTTGTACTGAAGTTCAAGGCTTTCGCGTTCTTCGCGGCCATCTTCATGTCGCTTGTGACGGCGTTGGTGCTGTTGTCCGGCGGTTACCGCATCTTCGGTCGCTACCTGCAGCGTAAGGAAACGGACGAGCAGCCCTCCTATATCAATCGTCTCTCGATTGCTTTCTGGTCGACGCTGATCCGGACGTTCGCGCTTACTACGCTCCTGGTGACCTCCTATTTCTTCCTCAACAGTTTCAACGTTCTGAGACCGGATATCGCGCCGATCATCGGGGCGCTCTTCGGTGCGATCGGGTTGATCTATTTCGTCAGGCGTTTCACCAATGCGGTGTTCGCACCGAAGGAGCCGCAATGGCGTCTCGTCAAGCTTTCCAACCGCGGTGCGAGTTCCATCGGAGCCTGCTTGCTCGCGATGGCCATCGTCAATGCGCTTGACTACCTCTTCGGCAGCATCAGCGAGGCGATGGGGTCCCCACTCGTCCTGACCGTGGTCAAAAGTTTGATTGCGGCATTGATCATCGGCTTCATCCTGATTGCTGCCTCGTTTGGCAGGCCGATGCTGGCGCGAAATGGCGATCCTGACGCGCCGGGACGCCATTGGCCGCGGGGCATGGCGATCATTCTGCGCGTCCTGGGTGCGGGGCTGATCATAACCGCGCTGACTGGTTATGTCGGGCTTGCGCGCTTTGTTGCGACCCAGTTGATCATCACCGGCGCGATCATCGTCACGACCTATATCGGTCTCCTGTCGGGCAAAGCGATTTCACGCAGCGAGACTTTTGGCGAGACATCGCTTGGTCGTTTCCTCCAAAAGCGTTTCAAACTCGGCCCTGTTGCCATCGACCAAGCGGGCCTGTTGGTTGGCATGTGCATCTCGGCCGTCGCGCTGATAGTTGGGATTCCGCTGGTGCTGCTCCTGTGGGGCTTCCACATCCAGGATCTTGAACTTATCGCCTATCGCCTTCTCACGGAGGTCAGGCTGGGTGGGATCAGCATTTCGCTGGTCGGGATAATGACTGGTGTCCTTCTCTTTGCAGGCGGCTACCTGCTGACGCGCTGGATCCAGCGCTGGCTCGACAGCAACGTCATGGCGCGGAGCCACGTCGACCTCGGCGTTCGAAATTCGGTCAAGACAGGAATCGGCTACCTTGGCGTTGGTCTTGCGGCGATTGTCGGCGTTTCCGCTGCGGGCATCGACCTCTCAAACCTCGCGCTCGTTGCCTCGGCGCTTTCGGTCGGCATCGGTTTCGGCCTCCAGAACATCGTGTCGAACTTCGTTTCCGGTCTGATTTTGCTCGTAGAACGGCCGTTCAAGGTCGGCGACCACGTGGTTTCCGGTACCGCTGAGGGCATCGTGAAGCGCATCTCCGTGCGCGCAACCGAGATCGAGACATTCCGCAAGCAGTCGATCATCGTGCCGAATTCCGAGCTGATCAACGCATCGGTCGGTAACTGGACCCATCGCAACAAGATGGGGCGCTCCGAAATTCCGGTTTCGGTGAGCTACGATTCCGATCCGCAGAAGGTGATGGACATCCTGCTGGAGCTGGTGAATGCCGTGCCTGTCGTCCTGCGCAATCCTGAGCCGCATGTCGAGTTCCTTCGCTTCGGGCCGTATTCGCTGGATTTCGAGCTTCGCTTCATGCTTGCTGACATGGGGGACGGCCTGAAGGTCCGGAACGATCTCCGGATCGCGATCCTCAAGAGATTCAGGGAGGAGGGCGTCCAAATCCCGCTTCCGCAAAGCGATGTCGTATTCCATCGCCAGCCGGACCAAGTCGGAGGGGCAATTCCCGCAAGCAAGGCGCCGGCGAAGATCGAAGATGTCTCCGAGACGAGCGAAATGGACGACGAGGCCGGCACTGTGCGCCGGTTGCGCGGTAAGTCGGCTGATGGCAATCTCAAGGGGTAAAGGCGTTGTTCAGCGATCGTTCAGAGCGGTCGCCGTATAACGCCTGCAATCGGGTTTTCGCTGCTGGGGGCAGCAGCGCCGAGACGCTCCGAGGGAGGGCGCAACATCCGCGCCGCACTGCATGGCAAGATTTGCCGTCGTACTGCTTTTTTCGCTCATGGCCGTAGGCCAAACTCACGCAGCTTCCATCACCAATACCGATAGCGCCGCTGTTGTGATCGTCCTTTCCGAGGGCGGTCACAAGATGCAGCTCGTGCTCGATCCTGGTGCATCCGAGACGTTCTGCCAGTCGGGCTGCTTCATCACAACGCCTGACGGTGATCGCATCGGGCTCGATGGCGGCGAAACGATCGACATCATCAAGGGATCGGCCGTCGTAAAGTGAACGACGGCGCGCTCTGATCACAATTTTTGTCCACGGATTTTCGACCAAAGGCCTTTTGCGGCTTGCCTATTTGCATGCAGTCGCGGCAAGCTTTTCGCATGTCGTAAACAGGCATTTGGCAAGCCCGGCCTCGCTGCATAGTTCGCTAAGGCGATTTCCGTCGGCGGCATTCGTCGGACAGGTTAGTAGAACAGAGGGTAATTCTCCATGAAGACACATGCGCGCGCAGTGGTCATCGGCGGCGGCGTCGTTGGCGTTTCGACGCTTTATCACCTCGCCAAGAAGGGCTGGGACGATGTCGTCCTGATCGAACGCAAGGAACTGACCTCCGGTTCGACATGGCATGCCGCGGGTCTGCTGCCTTTGTTCAACATGAGCTACTCGGTCGGCCAGATCCACAAGTACTCGGTTCGGTTCTATCAGGAGCTTCAAAAGGAAACCGGCATGAACGTCGGTTTCAGCCAGGTTTCCAACATTCGTCTGGCGCGCACCAAGGATCGCTGGGACGAGTACATGTACTATGCCGGCATCGCGGAGACGATTGGCGTCAAGGTCAACGTACTGACGCCGGAGCAGGTCAAGGAGATTTGGCCGCTCTGCGAGACGGATGGTCTCCTCGGCGCGATCCAGCATCCCGATGACGGCTACATCCAGCCTGCAGATCTGACCCAGGCGCTCGCCAAGGGTGCGCGCGACCGCGGTGCCACGATCTATCGCAACACCACAGTCACCGCGATCGAGCAGCAGCATGATGGCCTCTGGAAGGTGACGACGGACAAGGGCGAGATCACGGCAGAGCACATCATCTCCTGTACCGGCAACTTTGCCCGCAAGACCGGAGAGATGGTCGGGATCAACATTCCGGTTATCCCGGTCGAGCACCAGTATATCGTCACCGAGCCGCATCCGGCGATCCTCGAGCGCAAGGCCAAGGGCCTGCCGGAGATGGGCGTGCTCCGCGAATCCGACAGCGCCTGGTACATGCGCGAAGAGAATGGCGGCCTCATTCTCGGGCCGTACGAGCACGGCGCGCCAGTCTGTTACGTCAACGGTCCGTCGGATGAGAGCGAGTACGAACTCTTCCAGGAAGAGCTCGATCGCCTGATGCCGCATATCGAGACCGCGATCGCCCGCGTCCCTGCTTTTGGTGAAGTCGGCATCAAGAAGGTCTATAACGGCGCGATCGCCTATACGCCCGATGGCAACCCGATTGTTGGTCCCGCACCGGGCCTCCGCAATTTCTGGCTCAACGAGGGGCACTCCTTCGGGATCACCGCAGCCGGTGGCGCCGGTTGGCAGTTGGCGGAATGGATCGTGGATGGCGAGCCGACCGTCGACATGATGGGCGTCGATCCGCGTCGTTTCGGTCCCTATGCGACCGAAGGCTACCTCATCGCCAAGAACGAAGAGGCCTACGCCAACGTCTTCACCATGCACTATCCCGATGAAGAGCGCGGTGCCGCTCGTCCGCTGAAGACGACGCCGGTCTACGATCGCCTGAAGAGGCTGGGTGCTGTTTTCGGTTCCGTCTATGGCTGGGAGCGCGCCAACTGGTTTGCACCTGAAGGCTACGACCTGCCGAAGGATCAGATTGGCGTTGGCGAGGATGTCCTCACCAACCATAATCACTCCGATCCTGAAGAGGATGGTCGCATCCTTGAACGCTGGTCGTTCCGGCGCTCGAACTACTTCGAGCATGTCGGCAACGAAGTCATGAATGTGCACAAGAATGTCGGTGTGCTCGACATGTCCGCCTTCGCCAAGATGGAAGTCTCCGGCCCCGGCGCACGCGCCTGGTTGGAATCGATCTTTGCCAACGCCATCCCGAAGAAGCGCGGTCGCATCGCGCTCTGCCACATGCTGACGGTTCACGGTGGCGTTCGCGCCGAGTTCACGGTCTATGAATGGGCTCCGAACCGCTTCTACCTTGTGTCAGCCGGCGCCTACGAGGCGCACGACCATGACTATTTGCGCAGGCTCGCGCCGACCGATGGTTCCGTTCGGCTGCAGCAGATCACGCAGCGACTCGGTGTGCTGGTGCTTGCCGGTCCCAAGTCGCGTGACCTGCTCAAGAAGCTCACGCGGACGAGCCTTGAGAACAAGGACTTCCCGTGGTTGTCGGGCAAGGAGATCTCGATCGGCGTTGCGAGCGCACATGCGCTGCGCGTCAATTTCGTCGGCGAGCTTGGCTGGGAATTGCATCATCCGATCGAGATGCAGAACTACATCTTCGACAAGCTGATGGAAGCCGGGGCCGAATTCGGCATCAAGCCGTTCGGTATTCGCGCGATGCTGTCGATGTCGATCGAGAAGTCCTACCGTCTCATCCCCCGCGAGATGTCGATCGAGTACAACGCCTATGAATCGGCGCTTGATCGCTTCATCAAGCCGGAGAAGGAGTTCCTCGGTCGTGAGGGGCTGTTGGCCTACAAGGACAAGGGGCTGAAGTGGAACTTCGCGACCCTCGTCGTCGAGACCGGCAACGATGTCGATGCCCGCGGTTCCGAAGCCATCTACAACGAGGCTGGCGAGCTCGTCGGACGTGCGACAAACGGCACCTTCGGCTTCCGCATCAATCGGTCGCTGGCGCTGGCGATGCTGCGTCCCGACTACGCCAAGGAAGGCACGAAGCTGAAGATCAAGATCCTCGGCACGACGTACAACGCCACCGTCGTCGGCGAGAGCCCCTTCGATCCGGACAACGCCGCGCTGAGGGCATAGTCCTTTAAGCATGTTTCGAAGAAAGTCAGGGCGGCCCTCGTGGCCGCCTTTTTGTTGGTCAGTGACCGCAGCCGATTAATACTTATTCAAACCGGCTACTGTACCGCTTTGAAGCGGGGATACCATTTTATCAAAAGGTTTCGAAATGGCGTTTTTGGGTATTTCAGGAATGCAATATTCCGGAGGCATGTTTGCCGGTGCGCGCATTATTCTCGCCGAGGATTCCAATGTCTTCACATCGATGATCGGCAGGCGGCTGAAGGAGCTTTTCGATATCGACGTGGAGATCTGCCGAAGTTTCGAAGAGCTGCAGCTGTCATATGACAAGTCCACCGACCCGATCACGCTTGCCATTTCCAACATCAATCTGCCCGGTGCCGAAAATGGCGAAGCATTGGAATATCTGGTCGATCTCAGCATCCCGACCATCGTCTTCACCGGCACGTTCCAAGAAGGTATGCGCGACAAGCTGATCGCCAAGGACATCGTCGATTACATCCTCAAGGACAATGTCTTCGCGGTTGATCTTCTTGCCGAATCGATCTGCCGCTTCCTTACCAATCATCGTCATCATGTTCTGATTGTCGATGACAGCGCTACGGCCCGCGCGCTGCTCTCGAGCCGCCTCAAGCGCTACAATTTCCGGGTCAACACCGCGGAAAGCGGCGCCAAGGCGCTCGAAATCCTCAAGGCGAATCGCGACATCGGCTTGATGATCACCGACTACAACATGCCCGATATCGATGGCTTCGAGCTGACGCGACGCATACGCGCCAACATCGGCTCGCACGAGTTGCGCATCATCGGCGTGTCGTCATCGTCCAACCGGCTGCTGTCGGCGCGGTTCCTCAAAGCCGGCGGTAACGACTTCATGCTGCGCCCATTCATCGACGAAGAGTTCTACTGCCGCGTCAACCAGAACCTCGACACGCTGCTGCAGATCCAGTTGATGCGCAGGGAGCGGGCCGTTGCCTGACGCACTTCCTGCGCTCGAGGATTGTAGATGGGACGCATTCAAGCCCCCGGAAACGGAGATTTATGCAATTTCCGGTGTTGCCAAGTCTCGATATCTTCTCAGGCGTGTTTCTGTGAGTTATCTTCATAAAAGTCGAGAAGACGGTCGATTCGGACTGCGGCGGCTTTCTGGGGGATAGGAGTGAATGGCGTTCCAGGAGGATCTCCATCGGGATGGATTCGGACCACGTTTTGGTGGCCAGCGGGTGCTCCTGGTTGAAGATTCCCGGATGTTTTCAGCGGTTCTGTGCCACCGGCTTCATGCAGAACTCGGCCTGAACGTCAAACCGTGCGCCTCCCTGAAAATCCTCGAAGAGACGATCGCCCAGTCGCCAAACGATTACACAATGGCGATTGTCGACCTCAATTTGCCGGACGCACCCTATGGCGAGGCGCTCGACTGCACCATACAGGCCAGTATCCCGACCATTGTCTTCACCGCCACTTTCGACCTCGATACGCGCAATCGCATCATGGAGCGCAATGTCATCGACTATGTGCTGAAAGACAACGAGTTCGCGCTCGATAGCGTTGTTGCCAGCGTCAGGCGGGCATTATCGAACAGGAAGATACGGGTGCTCGTGGTCGACGATGTCCCTTCCGCGCGCGAACTCCTGGTCGGGTTGCTCGAAGCGCAACAGTATATGGTTGTGGAAGCCGCTTCCGGCCTCGAGGCCTTCGCCGCGCTTGAGACCTACGACGATATCGAGGTCGTCATCACTGATCATCATATGCCCGACATGCGCGGTTGCGAGCTGACGCGGCGGATACGGCGGCACTTCGGCTCTGATCGGCTGCGGATCATCGGGGTTTCATCTTCGAGCGATCGCCTGCTCTCTGTGAGCTTTCTGAAGGCCGGCGCTTCGGATTTTCTCTATAGGCCGTTCGTGGCTGAGGAACTGCAGTGCCGGGTCGCCAACAACGTCGAGACTTTGGCGCAGCTGAAGCAGCTTCGGGCGGCTGCGGCCTGCGACTACCTCACTGGCCTCTACAATCGCCGCTACTTCTACGATCTCGGGCCCAAGCTGGTGAATGACTGCCTGCGCCAGAAGACCGCGGCCGCTGTCGCGATCCTCGACATCGATCATTTCAAGCGGTTGAACGATACATACGGGCACGAGATCGGAGACGAGGTGCTGAAGGCGGTCGCAGACCGTCTTGCAACGATCTTCGAGGGAAGCGACAACCTTCTTTCGCGCCTCGGTGGTGAGGAGTTTGCGATCTTGTTCCCGATGATGGATTCAATGGCCGCGAGCAAGCTGTGTGATGAGATACGGTCGGATATCTCACGCATGAAGGTGATGGCCGATGACGAGGAGCTTTCCGTCACCGTGTCGATCGGCGTTGCCGAGATTTCCGACTATGAAACCTTCGACAACTATCTCAATGCCGCCGACCAGTTTCTCTATATGGCCAAGCACAAAGGGCGCAATCAGGTCTATTCCGACGCGCGGATGACGGCGGAGGCGGCTCAATAGCCGCCCGGGCTGAGATCACGCGGCGATGGCCTGGCGTGCGGTTGCCATCGTCATCTTGCGTTCTGCGCGCTCCTGTTGCGGCGAGCGATGATAGAGTTCGCGATAACACTTGGAGAAGTGTGAGGCCGAAACGAAGCCACAGGCGACGGCGACTTCGACGACCGGCATGGAGGACTGCACCAGCAGGTGGCGGGCGCGATCAAGCCGTATTTCCAGATAATACCGCGCCGGCGAGCGCCCCATTTCCTGACGGAACAACCGCTCGATCTGGCGGCGTGACAGGTCGACGCCGTCCGCGATCTCAAGCAGCGAGAGCGGTTCGGAGAGGTTGCCTTCCATCAGTTCGATGATGGAGAGAACCTTGGCATTCTGGACGCCGAGGCGCGCGCGCAGCGGCAGGCGCTGGCGATCGTTCGGGCTGCGGACGCGATCCGTCAGATGCTGCTCGCAGACCCGGTTCACCAGCGTTTCGCCGAAATCCTGGCCGATCAGATTCAGCATCATGTCCAGCGACGCCGTGCCGCCGGCGCAGGTGTAGAGATTACTGTCCACTTCATAGAGATCGGCATAGACCTCGGCCTGCGGAAAGGCTTCCGAAAAGCCCGGCAGGTTTTCCCAGTGGATAGCACAGCGCTTGCCGTTCAGAAGCCCCGCCTGTGCGAGGATGTGCGCGCCGGTACAAAGGCTGCCGACGGCGACGCCGCGGTTGTAGGATTCGCGCAACCAAGCACTGACGGACTTGTTGTTGAAGTCTTCGACATCGATGCCGGAACAGACCAGCACCATGCTCGGGCGATATTCGCCGCCGAGATTGCGGCGCTCATCGGCCAGCGACGTATTTGCCTCGACGCCGATGCCGCAGGAAGAATAGACCTTCTGCCCGTCAACCGAGGTCAGCCGCCACGTGTAGGCCTGGTAGCCGAGCATGCGGTTGGCTATGCGCAGGGTATCGATCGCCGCTGAAAAGGGCAGCATCGTAAACTGCGGAACCATGAAGAAGACGAGAGAGCGTTGCTTGTGCGACATCTTGTTCATGAGACAAATCCGTGCTGGAGGTGCGAATGCACTATTCGTTGCTTGGAATACGTCGTTTCGATATCCTGAAAGCGACATTCTCATGGATAAATGCGGCCGCAAAGAGCAAATTTGCGACATTGCTGAAATTGACGATGGTCAAATGACGTTTGCGTTCTTCAAAAGTTCGAAAAAGGCGCTCGAAGAAAATATATGTCTCTGAAATTCAAGATTTAATTAGGAGCCCCTAAAGACGGAGAAAGCGGCGCTGCACGAAGGCGGGCGCCGCTCTCACGCGGGGAGGAATGTCGGATTCATTACATAACCTTGCGTTCATCCTCGCCATCCGCCGACGGCCAGCCAATGTCCTTACGCATGTCGAAGGGCATGGATTCGATTTCGCGGGCGGCCTGCCACTGGTGCCAAGCATGAACCAGCTTGCGGGCATAGTCGACAATATGCGCATGAGCTTCGCTTGAGGACGCCTTGGTGTGCCTGAAGGTAATCGTCGTCATAGCCGTTCCTTTCTTCGTCGGATGACGCCTTGTTTGATGAGTAAAATATGGGTGTTTTCGTCCCATCAATCAAACGAATAGCATTTATGGATATCATCAGTGATTTTGAACGATGGCGACGCGCGGCGGATTGATATCTGCCGACACGGCCAATTCAATTCGAGGGGCGTCGTGCCTACCGGCGGCGCGGGGAGGAGCCGCCACGCATGGTGTTGATCTAAAGGGAGATGCGGGCACAGCGCTGCCGGCGGAACAGTGGCCGATCTGGCGGGGCGGATTCATATGTCCCGAGGGCAACTTGGGCGGCTGGCGGCCGCCGCGGTATGTCGATTGCCCTAGTTTAGGGGTCTGCAATCGGTTCGGCTACTCCACCCTCCAGGCGCGATTCCTGCGATCTGATCACCATAATGTTTCCGCGCCAATCGAAACTGCCTCTCAACCAACTCCGTGTCCAGATCGCTGGCTGCAAGACATCGCGGGTAACCATTGCGAGGAGTGACAGCAGGGATAGGTGCCAATGCTTGCGGGCTGCAAGAATAAGTTCCGGCGCGTAGGCGGTGCATAAGACTGCCAGGGTTGTAGTAACGAGACTGGTGCCGGAAACGACGGCAGCGCTCAGGCCCAGCAATAGGGGAGGAACCACGCCAAGCAGGATCTCCGGCGCGAAGAAGTGCGGGAAAGTGACGCGTCTCAGCCGCGCCCAACGAGACTGCCTGGCCCAGAGCTCGCGGAAGGTCCTTCTGCCTAGGGGCTGCTCGAATGGTCCGGCGACGAGATGCACCTTGAGGCCCATGCTGTTGACCAGCTTTGTGGCGGCGGCGTCTTCTGCGATCTCGGCCGCAAGGGCTTGGATGCCACCGTGGGCGTCGAGGATCGTCTTTTGCCAGAGCATGCTCTTGCCTTGCGCGAAGCCGAATCCAAGCGCTTCCCCGGCATATTGCCAACGGGCTTGGTGGGTGTTGAGAAAAGCACATTCGACCTCCGCCCAAAATCCGCTCGGACGGGAGCCAAGTGGCGTCGAGCAAACGAGGCCGCTGTCGGGTCGCCATGCGGCCATAAGGCGTGCGAGATAGTTCGCCGGCATCAGGACATTGGAATCGGCAAGGACGACCCATTCATGCGCCGCCGCGCTCCAGCCCTTGACGCAGTTGTTGAGTTTCGGATTTGCGCTGATGCGGTCATCCCCGATCAAAATCCTTGCATTTGCCAGCGGCCTTGCTCGGAGGGTGTTCTCCGCCAGACCAATGATCGGATCGGCCTTGTCTGCAACGCAAAAAATGACTTCGTAGTCGGGCCAATCCAGGATCAGCGCGCTTTCGAGTGTTTCCCGCGAGAACTGTTCTATGCCGCAAAGGGGTATCACGATCGAGACAGGCGGACGCACAGCGACACTTGGCGTCTTGTCTTGGCGGGACCGAATTCGCCATCCCGCGATCATAAGGCTGAGGGTATTGGCTGCCAGCAGGGCACCGGCGACGGCAATGATATACAGCATCAGTCATTCCAGCGGTGAACAGCGCCGGAATGAAAACGAGTCTCAGCGCTCGGTGAGTCAAAACATCACCGTCAGATGACGCGATGATGACATCTACCCAACGGTGACGCCTTAGTCATGCGAAGATCCACAGGATCTGTCTGCCGAAGAGGACCGGCTTGCCCGCCGCGACGCCGATGCCGACGGGCCCCGGCTCAGAGTTTCTTCCTCAGCGCCCTCTGGATCTTCACAACCTCACCCTTCATCAAGATCAGGAAGTGCTTCTTGTCGAGGCGATTGGCGACCTCGCCATCCATTGTCATGTAATCGGTTCTGGGCCTAGGGATGGCTTCATCGGCAACCCTGATCTGTTCGATGACAATGCAGGGATTTCCTGCGCCGCCCGTGCATTTGAACCGCCGCGTCTCCTGATACTGTGACATCAACGCCCCTCCTAGCTGACAGCAAGCATCATCGTTTCCGACGCGGCGATTTCAAGTTTTATTTTAGTCAATACTGAAATAGATGGAGGGGAGATCGTCGAGATGAGCGGACAAAGCCCGGTGCTGGTTTGGACAGCGCCGGGCCTCTGCGACTGCAGTTGAGGGAAACGCAGTCAGCGCAACGACAAAGCAAAGCGTGCGTTGCCCACAAGGAACGCCTCCTAGCATCGGATGTTCCGACAATTCGAGGCATTGTCGGACGAGCCGTGTTTTGGTGCGCGCCTTCGCGCGTCGGCACAATGAGCGGCTGCCGTGCGCGTGATATCTACCGTGGCGCCTCGGCGGTGAACACCAGCGCTGACATCGGCCCTTCGATCGGACCTTTGCCGAAAGCCTGCTCGAGAGCCGCCGTGACTCGTGCCACGACGTCGAATTTCGGGTTGCGGGCTTCGATTTCCATGCGGAGCGGGCTGCCCTTGCAGAAGGCGGTTGCGGCGTCCCTTGCCGAGGACGCATGGGCAGTCTTTTCGACCTTGGTGAAAGCGGCCGACTCGAATCCGGCCCGTTCGAGTTCCGAGAGGATCGCCTCGGCATCAAAATAGCTGTGCGGCGTTCGCCGGAAGAAGTCCAGCGGATCTTCTGGAAACAATGCATCCGTCTCAGTCATCATGACCTTTGCGAAGGCGTTGCTCTCGAGGGAGTCCCAGGTGCTGAAGAGGAAGGTCCCTTTCGGCTTGAGTACGCGGAGGATTTCGCGGTAGGCGCGTTGCTTATCGGGAAAGAACATGACGCCGAACTGGCATGTGACGGTGTCAAAGATGTGATCGGGAAAGGGCAGGCTCAACGCGTCAGCCTGTCGCCATGCGATATGCCCGCCAGAATGTCTCAATGCGGCGACATCCAGCATCGCCTGGTTCAAATCGGTGGCGATGATTTGGGCGTGCGGAAGCGCCGACGATATCGCGCGCGTGAGGGCCCCGGACCCTGCTGCGACTTCGAGAACGCGGTGCGGATGAACCGATGCCAGGCGCTGCGCCAGATCGGCGGCATAAGGGTCAAACAGGATCGGCACCAGATACCGATCGTATGCTGCAGGGATATCGCCTTGGAAACACGCATCGTTCATCGCGATGGTCCTTACGCTCCGTCGCCGCGCCCGGAGCGTATATTAGAACCTTTCGATGCGTCTTTGAAGCCGCTGGCGGCGCTCGCATCTTCAGCGAGGGACGGTCATACCTAGTGCCTGTAGGTCGAGGTCATCAGCGAGATGCCTCGGCAGTCGAGCCAACTGATCTCGTGTGCGATTGCGTGTCTGACGTGAGATCTGACGAGATCTGAATGCGTAGAAGATGTCGAAGATTACAATGAGCGTGTTCATCGCGGCCTCCTTTCATCAGTACTAGCCGCTATGAACCAAGGGTATTGTCGGGTTGACTTTCAATCAAACAAAATGATATGGAAGTCAAATTCAGAAAAATTGAAAGATGTGACGATGAGCATTCCCTTTCGCCGTCCCATTCCTTTGCTTGACAACGACGTGCTGCGCACCTTCGTTGCCATTGCAGAGACCGGCAATTTTTCCACGGCCGCGGAAGCCGTCTATCGGACGCCGTCGGCGGTATCCATGCAGATCAAGAAGCTGGAAGAGCAACTCGGCGCCACGCTGTTTCTGCGTGATGCGCGATCGGTCAGTCTGACCCAGCATGGCGAAGTGCTGCTCTCCTACGCGCGCAACATCCTCGCTCTGTCGAACGAGGCCGTCTCGCGGTTCATCATGCCCGAGCTGAGCGGCGTGGTGCGGCTCGGCGCGCCTGAAGATATCGGCGAACGGCTGCTGCCGAATATCCTGAAAAGCTTCGCCGAGAGTTTCCCGAGCATCATGGTCGATGTCACCATAGACATGAGCATCGGCCTCAAGAAGCGCATGGAAGAGCAGCGCCTGGACCTGGCACTGATCAATTGCGCGACGCGTCCGCTGCCGACGGATGGGGAGATCGTCTTCCGCGAGAGGCTTGTATGGGCCGGTGCCAAATGTGGTACGGCGCACCGCCGCGATCCGCTGCCGATCTCGATCTGGGAGGATGGCTGCATTTGGCGCTCTGAGGCACTGTCTCAGCTTGAGCGAATGAAGCGCGGCTATCGTGTCGCTTTTCTTAGCGGCCACACCATGGCCCAGCGAGCGGCCGTCGTTTCCGACCTCGCGATCGCGCCCCTGCCGCGCTCCTATGTCACTGATGAGATGACAATTCTCGGCGTGCAGGAGGGGCTGCCCGAACTCGGTTCCTTCGACATCAGGCTGCTCACTGCGTCACAGATGAACAACCCGATGCGGGCGGTAGCCGATAGCATCCGCTTTGCCTTTGCGGAAAAAGCCAAGGCCGTAGCGGCTTGACAACTTAGTACGGACCTCTTTTCTTCCTCCGGGGTTTAATGCGCGCGGAGTCGCCCGCGCGTGGACGATTGAAAAGAAGGATTTCGCAATGACGACAATGGCCAAGATCGGCTCCGCCCTCGCAATTCTGCTCGTGCTTTCTTCGTGTGGAAACACAATCCGCGGCATCGGTCGCGACACGGCAAATGCCGTAAACGCGACTCAGGATGCAGGTCGTTCGGTCGGTCGCGCGGCCACCAGGTAAGACGGCGTCAGATCACCGCCGGCGGGTAGGCCCTTTCCAGCCCGCCGGGACGCGAAAGCCCACTCCGGAACGCCGCATAGGCCGGGTGCTGGCTTGATTTCGCTGCCTCCATGAGGCGTATCTGCAGGCGGGCCGGCGCTGCGCCGCCAATCCATTTCCCAAGGCTCTCGAGTTTCAGCGTATTCAGGAATGGCGCGCTCGCGGCATTGTTCAGGTGACGGTGAAGACCATCGATGACGTTCTCGTCCTGTGCCGCATTTTCCATCAGCAGGGAGACGTAGGATTTTTCCTGCTCCTCCAGGCTGGCAAGCTTCGAGGCGATTGTGTCGCGGTCGGGAAACGGGGTGGATGTCATCTTTTTTCTCTTCGTCTGGGCAAGCAGCTTGGCACGATTGGGTGCCGCCGCTTACAGGAAACCGATACCGTCAGAAGACGGCTGCTCCTTTTGCCCGCTCACTCTTGCGCGAATCCTGCGCTGACCAATCGAAGAATATTGCACCGTCTGGTGAGCGATTGCTTTGCTCTTCCTAGAGCCCGGCCTTGACCTTCTGCGCGACATCGGCAGGAACCCATTTGGTCCATAGCGCGGCGTAGTTCTGGAGGAAGTAGACGGTGGCTTCCTCGTTGCTCTTGTGGTTGTCATCCTGCCAGGCGAGCACTTCGTTGATTGTCGTATTGTCCCACGAGCGGAGCTTCAGGTAATCCATGGCCGGTCCGGCACGGTCGGCGAAGGCTTTGGTGACAATCGTAAAGGCCCGTGAGACGGGATAGGAATTCACCTGCGGCCGCGCGCAGCCGGGGACAGATGTGCACTTATCCCATTCTGCCTTGTCATGACCCACGCCGAAGCTCAGGCGCGTCATGTCGTATTTGCCGAGGACGGCCGTGGGTGCCCAGTAATAGCCAAGCCAGCCCTCCTTTTTCTGGAAGGCGTTTGCGATAGAATCATCAAGGTCCTGTGGGCTGCCGGTTTCGATCAACTGAAACCCGCTCTTCTCGGCGTCCAGCGCGCGGAACAGGTTGGATGTCGAAATCTGACAGCTCCAGCCGACGGGGCAACTAAAGACGGCGCCCTGCGATGCATTTCCCGGCGCGGGGAAGAGTTCCGGATGCTTGAGCGCATCCTGTACGCTGCGGATATTGGGGTTAGCGTCGGCGACGAATTTGGGTATCCACCAGCCTTCGACAGCTCCCTCCGAAAGGATTTCCGCCGCCAGGATCAGCCTGCCTTCCTTGACCGCACCGTCGAGTTCTGTGCGGACGGAATTGATCCAGAACTCCGAAGCGATATCCGGCTCACCGTTCTCGTTCATCGACAGGAAGGTCGGCATCGTGTCGCCCGGGACGATTTTGACAGAGCAGCCATAACCCTTCTCAAGAATGAACCTGTCGAAGTTGGCCGCAATACCCGCCGAAGCCCACTTCATTTCAGCGATGGTGACGTTGCCGCATTCGGCAGCCTGCGCAGTCGTAGCGGCCGCACAGATTCCCGCGGCGAGCAGGATCGACGTGCAGAGAGATCTCATTTGCCTTCCCATTCTTGCTGCCCCGCCACAACTAGGCGTTCCGCGTCTTGCGGAGACTTTATCCTGTTTGTCCGGCTATTGCTGTGGCGCTCGTCTTGATGCCTTGGAATGGCAGCCTACGCGTTCGGCTGTGGAAATCAATCGTTCTTCTGTGCATGAGGCGTGAAGTCTAAGCGTCTGATTTGAAAACGTATTGCCAGCCCCACCAAAAGGTTACTACGAGCGTCCCAAAGCCGGAAAATGCCGAAATTCATCTTTGCTTAGGGAGTTGCTAACCGTCCGGTAACAATGTGGCGGTATCTGTTCTTCCGTGGCGGGGGACACCGCCGCTTCTCCGGATCAGGTAATGCGTCCCGGAGAACGTGAGCTTCGCCGTGTATGGGCGAATGCGCCAGCGTATTTCGGCAGGCCGCGCTACCCTAAGCGGGTGACGTGGCCTTCGCATTTTCGGCGCTCGCGATTGACCACGGCAGAGAGGCCGTTGTAGGCGGGGGTCGGGTTCTCCGGAGTTCCGTGACAATGACCAAGGCCATCATGCTGCAAGGGACCGGCTCCGATGTCGGCAAGACCGTTCTTGTCGCGGGGCTTTGCCGTCTTGCTGCCAATCGTGGCCTTTCGGTCCGTCCCTTCAAACCGCAGAACATGTCGAACAATGCCGCGGTCGCCGACGACGGCGGCGAGATCGGCCGGGCGCAATGGCTGCAGTCGCTTGCCGCGCGTGTGCCGTCCTCGGTGCACATGAATCCTGTATTGCTCAAACCGCAATCCGAATACGGCAGCCAGATCATCGTTCAGGGCAAGGTCTGGGGGCAGGCCAAGGGACGGGACTATCAGAAACTCAAGCCAGCGCTCCTCGACTACGTGATGCAGAGCTTTTCGGCCGTTTCGGCCGGAGCGGATCTTGTGATCGTGGAAGGCGCAGGTTCGCCCGCCGAAATCAATCTCAGGGCCGGCGATATCGCCAATATGGGATTTGCCACCCGTGCCGGTGTGCCTGTCGTGCTTGTCGGCGATATTGACCGCGGGGGCGTGATCGCCTCGCTGGTTGGGACGCATACGATCCTCTCCGAGGACGACCGGGCAATGATATCCGGCTACCTCATCAACAAGTTCCGTGGCGACGTCTCGCTCTTTGATACGGGTATCGATGCGGTGCGCCGCTTCACCGGATGGCCATGCTTCGGTGTCGTGCCGTGGCTCAAGCACGGTTCGCGTCTGCCGGCCGAGGACTCGGTGGCGTTGGAACGCCTCGCACGCGGCGGCACGGGGGCACTCAAGGTCGCCGTGCCGGTCTTTACCCGCATCGCAAATTTCGATGATCTCGACCCCTTGAAGGCGGAGCCGGATGTCGATTTGGTTTTCGTCCGCGTGGGCGAGCGGCTGCCTGCGGACGCGCGGCTGGTGATCTTGCCCGGTTCGAAATCAACGATATCAGACCTGGCTGATATGCGTGCGCAGGGTTGGGATGCCGACATACTGGCCCATGTGAAGCGGGGTGGTCGGGTGATCGGGATTTGCGGCGGCTATCAGATGCTCGGGCGCAAGGTCCATGATCCCCTGGGCATCGAGGGACATGCGGTGGATATGGCGGGCCTCGGGCTGCTTGACGTCGAGACGGAGATGGCGCCTGAAAAGACCGTCCGCAACAGTGTTGCGACAGCAGTGGAGGACGGGTCCCCGCTTTCCGGCTACCAGATCCATCTCGGTATCACCTCCGGCGAAGACTGTGGCCGGCCGTTCGCGATCGTCGATGGCAGGCCGGATGGCGCGGTATCGGCAGACGGCCGGATTGCGGGAACCTATCTGCATGGGCTGTTCGCCAGCGACATCTACCGTTCTCGCTTGCTGCGCAGCTTTGGCCTTTCGGGCGACACGAATGACTATCGTGCCGGCGTCGAGAAAGCCCTGGACGACGTTGCGGCCGAGCTGGAAGCCTGTCTTGACCGGCGCTGGCTGGACGAACTTCTCGGCTAGATCTCGCCGGATATTTCGCGGCGGCGGCGATCGAGTTCTTCGCTGTAACGGCGCAGCGTATGCGCCTCGCTCAACTGGCCGACAACCTTGCGCTCAATCAGATTGTTGACGACGGCGAGCGCTTCGCTTTCGGTCTTGTCGAAGATGGCAGCTGCCTGCTTGGCGTTCATCTGCGGCTGCAGGAAATCGTTCTTGTAGCGGATGAATTCGCTGAGATCCTTGCCGGTTTCGTCGGTATCGGTCAGGTTCGCGTAAATCTCCGGAACGAGCACGAGGCCGCTGTACTTGCCGGTACCATCGACCAGGACGACCCGCTGCGCCGAGCCGATGGGGAAGCGTTCCTTGAACTCATCGATCGAGAGAGCGGCATTGGCGGTCTTCACATCGGCGCGCATCAGCCGGTCAACCGTTAGGTTGCGGATCCAGCCGACATCGTGCGCGCTGCGAATGCTCTCGCCGCGCAGGTGGAAGCGCCATGTTGCGAAGGAGTAGCCGAAGGTGCTGCGGACGACGAGCGAGGAGGTGATGACCGCCGCCAGCACAAGCGCCGTGATCGGAAAGTCGCCGGTAATTTCGAGAGCAAGGAACGTCATCGTCAGCGGCCCGCCGATGACGGCGACCGCAAGCGAACTCATGCCGACGACCGCGTAGATGACCGGTGTCAGCGTAGCGTGAGCGAAGTAGGGGGCGGAATAGGCGAAGAACTTGCCTACCAGCGCGCCCATGAACAGCGACGCGAAGAACAGACCGCCTCTGAAGCCCGAACCGATCGAGATCGCGGAGGCGAAGGCTTTCAGGAGGAACAGGCCCACGAGCACCGGAATCGCGACGTCGCGCCCGAGGTTGAGGTGGAGCGCGCCATGTCCTGCCGACAGCACCTGCGGTGTGATCAGCGCGAGGAGGCCAACGACGATGCCGCCAAGGGCAGGGCGCAGCGGCGTCGCGATCGAACTCCGGCGAGCCAATTCCTCGATCCAGGCAACGCCCTGCATGATCATGATACCGACACCCGCACAGAATGCGCCGAGCAGGAGAGCCGGGACGTAATCAGCCGGCATGACCGTACCGAATTCGCCAACGTCGATCAGGAAATCGCTGCCACCGAGCAGCCGAGCCACCAGCGTCGAAACCAGCGCAGAAACCACAACCGGCGTTAGCGAGACGATGGTGTACGAGCCGATGATGAGCTCGAAGGCGTAGAATGCGCCGGTCAGCGGGGCATTGAAGGCAGCGGCAATCGCACCCGCTGCGCCGCACCCAACGAGAACGCGCAGGTCCGAGCGGCGAAGCTGCAGCTTCAGCCCGAGCTTCGAGGCCAGTCCGGCCGCCAGCTGCGTGTAACCGGCTTCCAGGCCGACGGAGGCCCCGAAACCATTAGAAATAAGATTTTGGACTGCGACCAGAATGCTATCGGTGAGAGATAGCCGACCGCCATGCAGTGCGTTCGCCTCGATCGGATCCACCATCGGCTTCTTGCGGGTCTTGGCAAGCACGAACAGCAACAGACCCAGGAGAATGCCGCCGCAGACCGGCGCCGTCAGCAACAGCAGCTTGTTGTCGATCTGCGACGAACTCAGTCTCTCGACGTCGCTGATTCCGAAGATCAGGCTGTGCATTTCGCGGGAAATGAGACCCATACCGGTCACCGCCAAACCCGATATGACACCGACGATCGCGCCGGCGATGACCATCCCCATCTCGCTGCGGCGCAGCAGGGCGCGCATCCGCCCGATATCGAGAAGGGTATGAAACGGACCGAAGCGGCGAATATCGATTTTGAGGAGCATGGCAGGAAAACTAGGCGGGCGCAGGCGCGTTCAAGTGCGAGGAAGGGAGGGGCAAATCAGTGGCGCGACCCGCTTGCGATGCAATTGCGGCAAAAGACCGGCGCGGACAATAATTATTTATGACGTAAGCCACTGATAAAAGACGATAAATCTTGTAGAGTAGGTCGACTTGACAGCGTTTCGCGGCGATGACGGCAATCTTAGGAGCGACGGCTTTTGATTGACTTCAGGAGTGGCCTTGCCTAACGATGACGCCATAACGGATGGTTCCGGACCGGTTGAATCGGTGCGGATGAAAAGGGAATGTGAAGCGGTGGACCCAATTCGGGCACCGTCATCAGAGCCGACCCCGCGACTGTAGAGCGGTCAGGGTTTTCCGTCCGGCGTTGGTTTCGCGTGGCTGACAGCCTGCAAGGGTGCAGGCGGGCTGTGCGAAAGTGGCGACGGAAAAGTCACTGGCAGTGCATCATGATCAACCGGGGCAGGACGCCTCTTACGTCTACGAATCGTCCGCCTTTTCATGAAATGCAGCCGGGAAGGCGAGGAAGATCCGCTGGCACGATCTGGGGCGACCGGTTTCCGGTTTGCCCCGATCGCGGCCAAGACCCGCGAGCCAGGAGACCTGCCAACTGTGCCGGGCGAAAAGCCCATTCCTGGGTGATGCCCGCTGCCAGCACGGAGGTTGTCATGGCTGAAAGACAGATTTGCCGGCTGCGCTCCGCAGTCGTTCCGGTCTCTCGCGGAAGGCTTCCGAAGATCGGTCAGCGTTTTCCATGAGCCCGATATCATCAGGCGCGACTTTCATCCTGGGCGGCGCGCGCTCGGGCAAATCGCGTTTTGCCGAGCAACTGGTCGTCTCGAGCGGCCTGGAGCACCATTACGTGGCGACCGGTCGGGCTTGGGACAACGAGATGCGCGCCCGGATCGACAAGCACAAAGCCGATCGCGGCGATCTCTGGCATACCCATGAAGAGCCGCTGGATCTTGTCGGCTGCCTGCGGGCGATCGATGGCGAGAAGCGGGCAGTTTTGGTGGATTGCCTGACGCTTTGGATCACCAATCTGATGATGGAAGACCGCGACATAGGGGCGGAATTTGCCTCGCTTGTGGCGTATCTGCCGACGGCACGAGCCCGTCTCGTCATCGTTTCCAATGAGGTCGGTCTCGGTATCGTGCCGGAAAACCGCATGGCGCGGGAGTTTCGGGACCATGCCGGCCGTCTGCATCAAATGATCGCGGCCGAGGCCGTGGATGTGTATTTTATCGCGGCTGGACTGCCGTTGAAGATGAAGGGTTGAATTTCATGAACCAGCAGAAAATTCCGGCGACCGTGATCACGGGTTTCCTCGGCGCCGGCAAGACGACGATGATCCGCAATCTGCTCTCCAATGCCAACGGTAAGAAGATCGCGCTTATCATCAACGAATTCGGCGATCTCGGCGTCGACGGCGACGTGCTCAAGGGCTGCGGCGCGGAGAACTGCACCGAGGATGACATCATCGAGCTCACTAATGGCTGCATCTGCTGCACGGTTGCCGACGACTTCATTCCGACGATGACCAAGCTTCTGGAGCGCGAACAGCGCCCCGACCATATCGTTATTGAAACATCCGGTCTCGCGCTGCCGCAGCCGCTCGTTGCGGCGTTCAACTGGCCTGATATCCGCACGCAGGTCACCGTCGATGGCGTCGTTACCGTTGTCGACAGCGCCGCCGTTGCCGCGGGCCGCTTCGCGGACGATCACGATGCCGTCGAGGCTCGTCGGGTCGAAGACGAGTCGCTCGACCATGAGAGCCCGATCGAGGAGCTTTTCGAGGACCAGCTGACCTGCGCCGATCTGATCGTACTCAACAAGACCGACCTTCTCGACACCGCCGGCCTTGGTCGCGTGCGCGATGAGGTTGCTTCCCGTATCGCTCGCAAGCCTGTCATGATCGAGGCGCGCAATGGCGAGGTTCCGGCAAGCGTGCTGCTCGGGCTCGGCGTCGGTACGGAAGACGATGTGGTCAATCGCAAGTCCCACCATGAACTCGAACACGAGGACGGCGTGCCGCACGATCATGACGAGTTCGACAGCTTCGTGGTCGAGCTTGGTCCTGTTGCCGATCCGGCAGCCTTCGTGGATGCGCTGAGGGGCATCATCGGGGAACATGACGTGCTGCGGCTCAAGGGCTTCATCGATGTTCCCGGCAAGCCGATGCGCCTGCAGTTGCAGGCGGTCGGCAGCCGGATCGACCACTATTTCGATCGCGCCTGGTCGCCGGGCGAAGCACGCGGCACCCGTCTTGTCGTCATCGGCTTGCACGAGATGGACGAAGCGGCGGTGCGCAAGGCGATCGAAGCGCTGGCATAAGGCAAGACCGATGCATCTGCTTCTGGCACAGCAGGGAACAATCAGTGACGCCGAGGAGGCGATCGATCTCGGTCAATCGCCCGGCGATGTCCTGTTCCTGTCGGCTGCCGATACCGAGCTTGCCGCGATAGCCGCCGCTTATGACGAACCGTCGGCCGGCTTCTCGCTGCGGCTGGCAAGCCTGATGAGCCTGAAGCATCCAATGTCGGTCAATGCCTATATCGAGCGGACGGCCCGCCACTCCAAGCTAATCGTCGTGAGGGCGCTGGGTGGCGCCAGCTACTTCCACTATGCGCTGGAGGCGCTCCATACGGCGGCAGCTCGATCTGGCGCGTTCATCGCCGTGCTGCCCGGAGATTCGAAGTCCGATGCGGGGTTGACACCATTTTCGAATGTACCGCTTGAAGACCTGAACGCCCTTTGGGCCTATCTCATCGAAGGCGGCGATGCCAATTCGCGGGCGTTTCTGGACTATGCCGGTGCGATGCTCTCGGGAACTGAAAAGCCGGAAGCGGCATCGCCGCTGATGAAGGCTGGGATCTGGTGGCCGGGCAAGGGCGTCGTCGGCGTCGACGAGTGGAGGTCGGCGTGCGACGAACGGGTGCGCTTCGTACAGGGAGTGTCACAAACGCCTGTGGTCGCGGTCAGCTTCTATCGCGCGCTCGTGCAAAGCGGAGAGACCAAGCCTGTCGAAGCCTTGATCGATACGCTGCTGGCTGAAGGCATCCGGCCGCTGCCGGTGTTTGCTTACAGCCTCAAGGATCCTGTCTCGAAGGGCATTCTCGAAAGTGTTTTTAACGCCATCAAGCCCGAGGTGGTGATCAATACGACAGGCTTTGCCGTGTCTGCGCCTGGTGCGGATCGCGAGCAGACCGTGCTCGAGGCGAACGACGCGGTGGTGCTTCAGGCGATCTTTTCGGCGTCGTCGCGCCAAGCGTGGGCCGCTTCCTCGCAGGGGCTCTCCGCACGCGACCTTGGAATGAATGTTGCGCTGCCGGAGGTTGACGGACGGGTGCTTGCCCGAGCGGTTTCATTCAAGTCGGCATCGCGCTACGACGCGCGCGTCGAGGCCAATATTGTCGGCAGCGAGCCGGATATCGAGCGGATGCGCTATACAGCGCGGCTTGCAGCCAACTGGGCCAATCTGCGGACGACACCCGTCGGCAAGAGACACATCGCTCTCGTCATGGCGAACTATCCGAACCGCGATGGCAGACTCGGTAACGGCGTCGGGTTGGACACGCCCGCCGGCACCGTTGAGGTGCTGAAGGCAATGGGTGGCGCCGGCTATCCAGTCGCGGATATTCCCGATGATGGCGATGCGCTGATACGACGCCTGATGGAAGGGCCGACAAGTTCAGGACAGGATGGGAAGCTTGTTCGCGAATCGCTTTCAGTGAGTCGATACAAGGCTTTCTTCGGAAGTCTTCCCAAAAAGATTCAGGATGAAATCTGTGGGCGTTGGGGCGCACCCGAGGCCGATCCCTATGTCGTGGAGGGCGCTTTTGCGCTGCCGTTCATGCGTCTTGGTGAGCTGCTGGTCGGCATCCAGCCGGCGCGCGGCTACAACGTCGATCCAAAGGAAAGCTACCATTCCCCGGATCTCGTGCCACCGCATGGCTATCTTGCCTTTTACGCTTTCCTTCGCCACGAATTCGGTGCCCACGCCGTTATTCACATGGGCAAGCACGGCAATCTGGAATGGCTGCCGGGCAAGGCGCTGGCTTTGTCAGTGGAATGCTACCCCGAAGCTGTCCTCGGCCCCATGCCGCATCTTTATCCCTTCATCGTCAACGATCCCGGCGAGGGGACGCAAGCCAAGCGTCGCGCCGGCGCCGTGATCATCGATCATCTGACGCCGCCGCTGACGCGTGCCGAGAGCTACGGGCCGCTCAAGGATCTGGAAGCGCTGGTCGACGAATACTACGAGGCGTCGGGCGGTGATCCGCGCCGCATCCGGCTTCTCAGCAAGCAGATCCTCGATCTCGTGGCCGACATCGGCCTCGATCGCGATGCCGGCATTGACAAGGGTGAGAGCGAGACGGAGGCTTTGAAGAAGCTCGACGCCTATCTCTGCGATCTCAAGGAGATGCAGATCCGCGACGGCCTGCATGTTTTCGGCGTCTCGCCGCAGGGACGGTTGCTGACGGATCTGACGGTCGCGCTGGCCCGGGTTCCGCGCGGGCTCGGACAGGGAGGTGACCGTAGCCTTCAGCGTGCGATTGCCGCGGATCTCGACTTGGCGTTCGACCCGCTCGATTGCGATATGGCCGAGGCCTGGGCTGGACCGCATCCGGATTTTCTCGTGGGCATCACGGACGCTGTCTGGCGAACGAACGGCGATACAGTCGAGCGGATCGAACTTCTTGCCGCAAAGTTGGTGGCAGCTGAGTTCACCTGCCCGGAGAACTGGGCAGCGACGCGCGCCGTTCTTGAGGAGATCGAGATGCGCCTCAGGCCAGCCATTCTCGCCTGTGGGACGGCGGAGATCGAAGGTCTGCTCCGCGGGCTCGATGGGCGTTTCGTGCCGCCCGGTCCGTCAGGTGCGCCCACGCGAGGACGTCCCGATGTGCTGCCGACAGGGCGGAATTTCTACTCGGTCGACAGCCGTGCCGTGCCGACGCCGGCGGCCTACGAGCTCGGGAAGAAGTCCGCTGAACTCGTGATCCGCCGTTACGTGCAGGATCACGGCGAATGGCCGGTCTCCTTCGGCCTGACCGCCTGGGGCACCTCGAACATGCGCACGGGCGGCGATGACATCGCCCAGGCTCTGGCCTTAATCGGCGTGAAGCCGGTGTGGGACATGACCTCGCGGCGCGTCACCGGCTATGAAATCATCCCGCCCGCATTGCTGCGGCATCCGCGTGTCGATGTGACGCTGCGTATCTCAGGCTTCTTCCGGGATGCCTTTCCGGAACAGATTGCACTGTTCGACAAGGCAATCCGTGCCGTCGGGGCGCTGGAAGAAGATGCTACCGACAACCCGATTGCGCAGCGCATGCGCGGCGAGGCTGCACGGCTTGAAGCGGCCGGACTGGACCCGGCCCAAGCAAGCCGTCGGGCCGGCTATCGCGTTTTCGGCTCGAAGCCAGGCGCCTACGGTGCCGGCTTGCAGGCATTGATCGACGAGAAGGGATGGGAACGCCGGGCCGATCTCGCTGAAGCCTATCTCGTGTGGGGAAGCTACGCTTATGGCGCCGGCGAAGAGGGCCGGGCAGAGCGTGGTGTCTTCGAAGAGCGCCTCCGCTCGATCCAGGCGGTCGTGCAGAACCAGGACAATCGCGAGCACGACCTTCTTGATAGCGACGATTATTACCAGTTCGAGGGCGGTATGGCGGCTGCGGCCGAAATGCTCGCGGGTGATCGGCCAGCGATCTACCATAACGATCACTCCAGGCCCGAGAAGCCGGTGATCCGGTCTTTGGAAGAGGAGATCGGGCGTGTCGTGCGCGGCCGTGTCGTCAATCCGAAGTGGATCGACGGCGTCATGCGCCATGGCTACAAGGGCGCTTTCGAGATCGCCGCGACCGTCGACTACCTCTTTGCCTTTGCGGCAACGACGGGCGCTGTGGGCAATCATCATTTCGAAGCCGTCTACCAGGCCTTCGTGGTTGATCCGAAGGTGCGCGATTTCATGATCGAGAAGAACCCAGCCGCCTTCGAGGATATCAAGGAGCGGCTGCTCGAGGCCATCGATCGCCATCTCTGGACGCCGCGCAGCAATTCCGCGCGCTTCGACCTTTCAGACACATTCAAGCTTGCATCCGGGGAGAATTGAGATGACTGCCGAAAATACCGAAACCGCTGGCCACGACGACGCGCGCCACGCCGAGAAGATGGCGAAGAAGAAGGCCGCCCGCGACAAGATCATGGCGACGAAGACGGACGAAAAGGGCCTCATCATCGTCCATACCGGCAAGGGCAAGGGCAAGTCGTCCTCCGCATTCGGGATGATTTTCCGGCATATCGCGCACAGAAAGCCGTCTGCCGTCGTTCAGTTCATCAAGGGCGCGATGTGGACCGGCGAGCGCGACCTGATCGAAAAGCACTTCTCCGACATCTGCCAGTTCCACACCATGGGCGAGGGCTTCACCTGGGAGACGCAGGATCGCGCTCGCGATGTGGCTGCGGCTGGTACAGCCTGGGAGAAGGCGAAAGAACTGATCCGCGACGAACGGAATTCGATGGTGCTCCTCGACGAGATCAATATAGCGTTGCGCTACGACTACCTCGATATCAACGAAGTGGTCGAGTTCCTGAAGAACGAGAAGCCGTATATGACCCACGTCGTCCTGACCGGGCGCAACGCCAAGGATGAGCTGATCGAGATCGCCGATCTCGTCACCGAGATGGAGCTGATCAAGCATCCGTTCCGTTCCGGCATCAAGGGACAGCCCGGCGTGGAGTTCTGATGACACAGAGTTGGATTTTCTGGGCGGTGCTTTCGGCGGCGTTTGCTGCGTTGACGGCGATCTTTGCAAAGATCGGCGTCGTCGGCATCAATTCCGATCTCGCCACGCTGATCCGCACTGTCGTTATCATCTTCATCATCAGCGCCATTGTTGTGGCAACCGGGCAATGGCAGCCCTTCTCCAGCATTTCAGGCAAGACCTGGCTTTTCCTTTGCCTTTCAGGCGCCGCGACGGGCGCCTCGTGGCTTGCCTATTTCCGCGCACTGAAGATCGGCGATGCCGCACGCGTCGCGCCGATCGACAAGCTTTCCATCGTTCTTGTCGCGGTTTTCGGCGTCGTCTTTCTCGGTGAAAAGCTCAATCTCATGAACTGGCTCGGCGTAAGCCTGATTGCCGGCGGGGCGCTCTTGCTCGCCTTGTTCTAGCCGCTCGCCTGTGCCGTTGTTGCGAGAAGTCTTGCCGTTTCCTCGTTCGCGGGGAAAAAGGATTCGATCGCAAGTTCGGAAAGGGTGACGTCCACGGGCGTGCCGAAAACAGTGGTTGTCGAAAGGAAAGAGAGCAGGCCTGCTTCCGTTTCCAGTTCGAGCGGCACGGCGATGCCGGCATAGTCGGCTTTCCTGCTCGTCTCCGGCCGGCCACCGCTTAGCGGGTAGGCGGACAATTCCTTCAGCAGTTCGCCGAGAATCGGATCTCCCGTGGCCGAAATCTGTTGGTGCAGCCGCTCGAGGAGATGTGCGCGCCATTCCGGCAGATTGACAATCTTCGGCGCCAACCCATCGGGATGCAGGCTGAGGCGGAGAACGTTGATTGGCCCTTCCCGCAAAGCGCGATCCCTGACGCCCTCAAGAAGCGGGGCGATCGCGTCATTGGCGGCAATCAATGTCCAGTGCCGGTCGATCGCAAGGGCGGGGTAGGGCTCGTGTCCCTTGAGGATCATGTCGACTGCCTGCCGCGCCGGTCGAAGGGTCGGATCGTCGAGCGAACGCTCGGAAAACAGCGGCGCAAAACCTGCGGCCAGCAGCAGCGGATTGCGATCCCTGAGCGGCACGCCGAGCCGTTCGACCAGATGCAGCAGCATGTCGCGGCTTGGGATCGACCGCCCGCTCTCGATGAAACTCAGATGTCTCTGCGAGATTTCGGCCTCCAAGGCAAGGGCGAGCTGGCTCATTCGGCGCTTCTGCCGCCAGTCGCGCAGATAGTCCCCAAGGGAGCGGGCGGGCGTCATCATCATGCGGCTTCCGGGAGTTGGTCGATGAAGCCGTGCACGGATTTCAGTCGTCCACCTTCGAGCACCGCGAAATCGGTGCCCTTGATGAGGTGTTCCCCGCCCGTCGGTCCGAGACCCCACGAGAAGCGCAGGTTGTCGCCGTAGCCATCGGCGGTGCCGACGAGTTCGAACCGGAAACCCGGGAAGCGCGCATGCACGGCTTCAACAAGTGCGTTGATCTGCTCATGGCCTTCGCCGCGCATCAAGGGATCGATATAGGTTGCCGCTTCATGCCAGCTTTCCGCGATCAAGGCGGTGCGGCGGGTCGCATCCGTCTCGTTCCAGATCGCGATGTAGCGCTGGGCTTCGGTGTTCGCATCGGTCATCAGATCATCTCCTGTTGGCGCCTGGTTCGTCCAGACATCGCGATCATGGAGAAGCGCCGGCGCCTCATCAATTACGCCGAAGGTAATCGGACGCGGCGTCAGATTTCGAGCCAGATACGGATGGGATTGGCCGGATCGGCCAGAAGCTTGATCGTGAAGGCGACGCAGACGATGACGAGCAGCGGCTTGATCAGGCGGGCGCCGGTGCGCATCGCAAGCCGGGAGCCGAGCTGCGCCCCCAGAAATTGGCAGACGCCCATCATCAAGCCGATCTTCCAAAGGATCGCACCGAAGGAAATGAAGACGATGAGCGCGCCGATATTCGAGCCGAGGTTCAGAAGCTTGGTGTGCGCCGTTGCCTTCAACATGCCGAAGCCGGCAAGGGATACGAAGGACAGCATGAAGAAGGAGCCGGCACCAGGACCAAAGACGCCATCGTAGAATCCGATTGCCGGAACCAGCGTCAGGCCGAAGACGAAGGGCGTCATGCGGCGATGCTTGTCGACGTCATTCAGGTTCGGCTTCAAGGCAAAATAGAGAGCGATTGCCACAAGCAGGATCGGCATGACCGCGCGCAGCACTTCGCCCGGAACGACCGTTGCCAAGGCGGCGCCGAGAGACCCGCCGAGGACTGCCATCAAGGCCATCGGCAATTGCGTGCGCAGATGCACGTGTCCCTTTCGGGCATAGGCGATCGTGGCGGAAGCTGCCCCGAATACGGATTGCACCTTGTTGGAGCCCAGCGTTTGCAGCGGAGGAATACCGGCAATCAGCATCGCCGGGACCGTGATCAGGCCACCGCCGCCCGCGATGGAATCGACGAAGCCGGCGAAAAAGCCAGCTGCAGCCAGCATGAATAGCAGATGAGGGGCAAGGTCAGACAAGGAGGGAGAACTCTGGAATGTGGTACGCGGCGCATGTTGCATTTCCAGCCCCGTGCTGCAATGGCTTGAGGAACACAGGGGCGGGTTTCATTGTCGCATGTGACCGAAATTGTATTCGATGGGACGCGCCGGTACGTGCTCGGTCTCGGCTGCGAGCGCGGAACGCCTGAAAACGAGGTGAGCGAGCTTGCCAGCGCGGCGTTGACGGCGGCGGGTATCGACCCCGGTGAGCTGGCGGCCGTTGCGTCGATCGATACGCGATGCAATGAGCCCGCGATCCTTGCAGCAGCGCGCCGCCTTGGCGTGCCGTTCTTGCTCTTCGCTCCGGCACGGCTCGAGGAAGAAACGCCGCGGCTGAAAAATCCTTCGGCAGTCGTCTTCGCCCGAGTGGGGTGTCACGGGGTTGCCGAATCGGCTGCGTTGGCGGCGATTGGGCCGCATGCGGAACTCGTCGTTCCGAAGACCAAGTCACGACGCGCCACCGCTGCGATCGCGTGCGCCCTGTTGCAGAAAGAATAGCGGACGCTATGGTGGCCGCCGACTTCGCGGCGCCGTCCGGCTGCCCTGCGACAATAACGAAAAGAGGCACACTCATGCACAAGGTCATTTATGACACGGATCCCGGCGTCGATGATGCAATGGCTCTGCTTTTTCTGCACCGCCATCCCGAGATCGATCTGCTTGGAATCACGACCGTGTTCGGCAACGCGTCGGTGGAGACGACGACGCGCAACGCGCTGTTCCTGAAGCGTGAGTGGAACATTCCCGCTCCGGTCGCCAAGGGCGCCAGCGTGACGATCGATCCAGCGCGCACAGAGGGGGCATGGCCGACCTTCGTGCACGGCGAGAACGGCCTCGGCAACATCGAAGTGCCCGAAACGATCGATCTGCCGCTCGATCCGCGTCCCGCTCACCGCTTCATCATCGATACCGTCCGCGCCCACCCGGGCGAGGTCAGACTGGTTGCCGTCGGTCGCATGACCAACCTGGCGATGGCGCTCAAGGAAGATCCGGAGATTGCGGGCCTCGTGAAGGACGTCGTCATCATGGGCGGCAACTTCTACGTTCCGGGCAACGTGTCGCCGGTCGCGGAAGCCAACATCCATGGGGATCCGGAAGCGGCCGACATCGTCCTGACCGCGCTCTGGAAGGTTGCCGTCATTGGCCTCGACGTGACCGCGATCACGACGATGAGCCGCGGCTATCTTGCCGACGTCGCGGCCAAGGGCGACAGCGCCGTAAAGCTGTTGAACGATCTTTCACAGGACTACATCGACTTCTACAAGCACGCAGTCGAAGACGGCATGATGGTTCACGACAGCTGTGCCTGCGTCTACGTAATCGCACCCGAGCGGTTCTCGACCATCAGCGGCCCGGTGCGCGTCGTCTGCGGCGGCATTGCCGATGGGCAGACAATCGTGAAACCGGACGGCCGCCGCTTCCCGCCGGGCGATTGGGACGGCCTGCCGAGCCAGGTCGTCTGCACCGGCATCGAGTCCGAAAAGGTGATCAGTCTCATACGCGACACGCTTCTGCGTGGGTGAGAACTTCGCCCGGTCGCGCGTCGGCTGGGCGTGAAATCTTGCTTGCCGCAAGAGGAGACGGAATGGTTGGAGGACGTGTGCCTTTCACATCTGTCTCGAGCGCGATCAGCGGCGTTGACCTTGCCTGCGACGGGGCATAGATCATGCCAATGATCGAAGCTGCGTTTTCACATCTGCCGGCTCTTGAGCCGGGCAGCGTTTGGCTTGTTGGTGCGGGCCCAGGCGAGCCCGGATTGCTGACGCTTCTTGCCGTCAAGGGATTGGCGGAGGCGGATGTCGTGGTTCACGATGCGCTCGTGAACGTCGATTGCCTGAAGCTTGCACGACCCGACGCCTTGTTGGAATATGCTGGAAAGCGTGGCGGCAAGCCGTCCGCCAAGCAGCGCGACATTTCGCTGCGGCTGGTCGAACTCGCCCACGCAGGCAAGCGCGTCCTGCGCCTCAAGGGCGGCGATCCCTTCGTCTTCGGGCGCGGTGGCGAGGAGGCGTTGACGCTAGTCGAGCACAATGTCCCGTTCCGTATCGTACCGGGCATTACCGCGGGTATCGGCGGGCTGGCCTATGCTGGCATTCCCGTCACGCACAGGGATGTCAACCATGCGGTGACGTTCCTGACGGGACACGATTCCTCGGGCATCGTGCCGGATGCGATCAATTGGGAAGCCATCGGCAAGGGCTCGCCTGTTATCGTTATGTATATGGCGATGAAGCATATCGATCAGATCAGCAAGAAGCTCGTCGCCGCTGGGCGATCGCCATCGGAACCGGTTGCCTTCGTCTGCAACGCATCGACCGGCCTCCAACAGGTGCTAGAAACCACGCTCGATGAGGCGCCGGCCGCTGTTGCAGCCTCCGGCCTCGAACCGCCGGCGATCGTGGTGGTCGGGGAGGTTGTCCGGCTGAGGCCGTCGCTCGATTGGCTGGGGGCGCTTGCAGGACGCAGGCTGCGCCCCGATCCATTCCAGGACTCGAACAGCAGGGAGACGGCATGAGCGGTTTGTTGATTGCGGCCCCGTCCTCCGGATCGGGGAAGACTACGGTGACTCTGGGCCTGCTGCGTGCGCTTCGTAAGCGCGGCATTGCGGTAGCGCCCGGCAAGGCGGGGCCCGACTATATCGATCCGGCCTTTCATGCGGCGGCCAGCGGCGTTGCCTGCCTCAACTTCGATCCATGGGCGATGCGCGCGGAATTGATCGCCGCCAATGCGACCCTGCATCGCTCTGGCGACCGCGTCCTCGTTATCGAGGCGATGATGGGGCTTTTCGACGGCGCGACCGACGGGAAGGGCACTGCGGCCGACCTTGCTGCCATGCTTGGTCTTTCCGTCGTGCTTGTCGTCGATGCGTCGCACATGTCGCAGTCGGTGGCTGCACTGGTAACGGGATTTGCGGGCTTTCGCGCGGATGTTCGCATCGCCGGCGTCATTCTCAATAAGGTTGGCGGCGAACGCCACGAGATGATGCTGCGCAAGGCGCTCGATGAGATCCGCATGCCGATTGTTGCCGTCGTCCGCCGTGACAATGACATCGCTCTTCCCGAGAGGCATCTYGGCCTCGTCCAGGCGGGAGAGCATGATATGCTTGAAAGCTTCATCGAGCATGCTGCCGATGCGGTGTCCGACGAATGCAATTTCGAGTTCCTGCTGCGCATTGCGCGCCAGGGGCTCAATCGCCCGTCCACTGCCAACATTCCTCGGTTGCCGCCGCTCGGCAGCAGGATAGCAGTGGCGCGCGACATCGCCTTTGCCTTCTCCTACGAGCACATGCTGCTTGGTTGGCGTCGGCGCGGTGCAGAAATCTCGTTCTTCTCGCCGCTTGCGGACGAGGCGCCGGATCCGGCGGCAGATGCGATCTATCTTCCGGGCGGCTATCCGGAGCTCCACCCCGGACGTATTGCGGCGGCCGCCAATTTCCGGGCCAAAGTGCTCGACGCCGCCAACAGGGGCGTGCGCATCTACGGGGAGTGCGGCGGATACATGGTTCTCGGCGAAGGGCTGATCGACGGGGCCAGCGTCCGTCATGAGATGCTCGGCCTCTTGCCTGTGGTGACCAGCTACGAGGAGCGCAAACGCCACCTGGGTTATCGCCGCGTGAAGCCATTGAACGGCGCCTATTTTGAGCTGCCTATGACCGCGCATGAGTTTCATTATTCGGCCGTGGTTTCCGAGGGTGAAGCCGATCGTCTCTTCCAGGTGACGGACGCGTTGGGCAATGACCTTGGACAAGCCGGGCTCCAGCGCGGGCAGATCGCAGGGTCCTACATGCATCTGATCGACCTTGCCGAGGGGGCAAGATGAACGCCCCGATTGTTCATGGAGGTGGCATCACGGCTGCCGCCGCAATGTACGGCGGCGAGGTAGAGCAGTGGCTTGACCTTTCGACGGGTATCAACCCGTGCCCGGTATCACTGCCGGCTATCCCAATGCGCGCCTGGCATCGCCTGCCCGACAAGCATCTCATCGATCGCGCGCGTGCGGCGGCGCGAGACTATTATCGCAGCTGCGACATCCTCCCGCTGCCTGTTCCCGGTACGCAATCGGTTATCCAGCTATTGCCGCGGCTCTTTGATGTTGCCGGACGGGTTGCCATTCTGGCTCCGACCTACGGCGAATATGAGCGCGCCTTCCGGATGGCAGGCCATTCCGTGGATCTGGTCTCCGGTCTGGATGACGTCAAAGCCGGTCACGCAATTGTCGTCATCGTCAATCCGAACAACCCCGATGGTCGCGTCTACGCTCCGGAGAAGGTCGTAGTATTCAGTGAAGAGATGAGGACCAGAGGAGGTTTCGTCGTTGTGGATGAAGCCTTCGGCGATACATGCCCCGAGATGAGCCTGACGCCGTTTGCCTCGCGGCTGCCGAATGTTCTCGTCTCTCGTTCCTTTGGCAAGTTCTTCGGGCTGGCAGGGTTGCGCCTGGGATTTGCCGTCGCCGCTCCGCAAATCCTGGCGCAACTCGAAGACCTGCTTGGGCCGTGGTCGGTGTCCGGTCCCGCGCTTTCGATCGCAACGGATCTCCTTGCATCGGATCTGGCCCCGATACAGCTGCGGATCTCCGAGAGGGCCGATGCGCTACGCACGATTCTCGAGCAAGGCAGTCTAAGCATTGTCGGAGGAACGCACCTCTTTGCACTCGTCGATCACGAGCAAGCCGCCGAGCTGCACCGGCATCTATGCCAGCATCGCATTCTGGTTCGCAAATTCGATTATCAGCCGCGTTGGCTGCGCTTCGGTCTCGCCGCCGATGCGGCCGGCGACCAACGGCTATCTGATGCATTGCAGAGTTATAGATCATGACATTTGACCATAATCTTCTCGTGCTGGTTCTCGCGCTTCTGCTCGACAGGATTGTCGGGGACCCAGATGCGCTGTGGATGCGCATGCCGCACCCCGTTGCGCTCTTCGGAAACGCGATCTCTCGAGTCGACCGGATGTTCAATCGCACGGAACTTCACAAGCGCGTGCGGCGCCGCAACGGCGTCTGGTCGATCGCCGGTCTTTTGATCCTCAGTGCCGCTGCGGGTTTCGTCTTGCATCGCTTCTTCTCGTTGTTCGGCCTGATCGGGATCCTCCTTGAAGTTGTTTGCGTTGCCGTCTTCATGGCGCAGAAGAGCCTTGCCGATCATGTGGAGGCCGTTGCCGCCGGATTGAAAACCGAAGGCATCAGTGGCGGCCGGCTGGCTGTTTCGCGGATTGTCGGGCGTGATCCGGAAACACTGGACGAGCCCGCCGTCTGCCGTGCGGCAATCGAGAGCCTGGCCGAGAATTTCTCGGATGGCGTGGTTGCTCCAGCGCTGTGGTACGCCGTTTTTGGCTTGCCCGGCCTATTCGCCTACAAGATGCTGAACACGGCGGACTCGATGATCGGACACAAGTCCGACAGGTATGCCGATTTCGGCTGGGCGGCTGCTCGGTTGGACGACTTTGCCAACTGGCCGGCTGCGCGCCTTTCGATTTTCCTGATTGCGGCCGGGGCCTGGCTGCGGCGAGGGAGCGCCGCCTGCCGGGAAGCGCTGCGTATTGCCGCCCGCGACGGCGGCCTGCATCGCTCTCCCAATTCCGGCCGGCCGGAGGCGGCGATGGCGGGGGCGCTGAATGTGCAACTTGCTGGCCCACGCGTTTATTCCGGGGTTGTCGTCATGGAGCCGATGATCAACGGCAGCGGACGTGAAACGGCAACGGTCGCCGACATCGAGGATGGCGTCTCGGTCTTTTATGCCAGCTGTTCGATCCTTGCGGGGACCGCCCTGGTTCTTTTCCTGGTACTGCTCTGATCGCGAAGGGGTGAGTTCACCCAGCACGCTGTGCGGCAAGCCGCCCGTGTGCTTTGCTGTTTAAGCAACACTGGTCGTGCAAATTGCGTGCCGGGAGGGAGGAAAGCATTGGCTTTTTGAAATGGATTTGCCTATGAGGAGGGTTAACTCGTCATTTCAAGAGGTAAGTGCGTGACCGCCACATTCGATAAAGTTGCCGACATCATTGCAGAAACCAGCGAGATCGATCGCGATACGATCAAGCCGGAAAGCCATACGATCGACGACCTCGGTATCGACAGCCTCGACTTCCTCGATATCGTCTTCGCGATCGACAAGGAATTCGGCATCAAGATCCCGCTCGAGAAGTGGACGCAGGAAGTCAACGAGGGCAAGGTTTCCACGGAAGAATATTTCGTGCTGAAGAACCTCTGTGCCAAGATCGACGAGCTGCGCGCCGCCAAGGCCTGATTGGCGCCGTCATCTTTTTCTCCGCCCTGCCGCTGTTAACCATGGCGGCCGGGCGGTTTCGTTCCTAAGTAGGCCTAGCCGCAGGGCAGGTATCCTTGTGGCCGGAGGATTCGATGCTACTGGAGTACTTCCAGATGATTGACCGCATCGAGGCGGTCAACCTTCAGAAAGGGACGCTCAAGGCGCGCTCTGTCGTGCCTGCGAAAAGCCCGGTCTTTGAAGGTCATTTTCCCGGTATGCCCCTGGTTCCCGGTGTGCTGCTGATCGAAACGATGGCGCAGGCATCCGGCATGCTCGTGCTGGCGGCCACCGATTTTGCCGCAATGCCGTTCCTGATGTCCGTCGACGGGGCCAAGATGCGTACCTTCGTGGAACCCGAGGCGGTGTTGGACATCGAGGCGTTTCTGGAACACGACGGCTCCGGATTTGCGGTAACCAAGGCAAAGATTACGAGCGGCGGTAAGAAGGTCTGCGACGCGCAGCTCAAGCTGCGGACCATGCCTTTCAGCGAGGTTCCGCTTGGAGATATCGTCAAGAAGCGTGCCGCTGAAGTTGGCCTCATGGATGCGATTGCTTCGCAGGGAGTAAATGAATGAGCAAGGCTCAGAATGATGTCGTGATCACGGGCGTCGGCATTGTAACGTGCCAGGGCGTCGGCAAGGAGCCGCATATCGCGCTGCTCACTGCTGAAGGCGCGCCGCAGACAATCGTCGAGCTTGAGAAATTCAAGCCCTATCCGGTCCACCCGCTTCCGGAGATCGACTGGTCGCAGCAGATCGCCAAGCGCGGCGACCAGCGGCAGATGGAAAACTGGCAGCGTATCGGTGTTTTCGCCGCTGGTCTCGCTCTCGATGACGCCGGCTTCAAGGAAGACGCGGAAGCCTGCGGCACCATGGACATGATCGTCGCTGCTGGCGGCGGCGAGCGCGACATCAATGTCGATACGCTGATCGTCGACGAAGGCCTGAAGCGCAACGACCGTGAGGTTCTCCTGAACGAAAAGCTGACGACGGAACTGCGCCCGACGCTATTCCTGGCGCAGCTGTCCAACCTGCTCGCCGGCAACATTTCCATCGTCCACAAGGTTACCGGTTCTTCGCGGACCTTCATGGGCGAAGAGTCCGCTGGCATCTCCGCTGTCGAGACGGCCTTCCATCGCATCAAGTCGGGCGAATCGACGCACGCACTGGTCGGCGGGGCTTATTCGGCGGAACGTCTGGACATGGTCCTCCTGTTCGAGGCGATCAATGTCTACTGCCGCAACGAATGGCAGCCGCTTTGGTCCCGAGATCACGGCGGCGTCATTTCTGGATCGCTCGGCGCGTTCCTCGTCCTGGAGTCGCGCGCGCATGCGGACGCACGTGGCGCGCACATCTATGCGTCGATCTCGTCCATTGAAGGCGATCGCGGCAATCGCAACTCGGGCAACCTCGAGAAGCGCCTTGAGCGATTGCTGGAAACCGCGTCCGACCTTCCGCCGGAGAGCACCGCAATCTTCTCCGGCTCTACGGGCATTCCTGACCTCGCCGGCCGTGAGAAGGCCGTGCTCGAGCGTCATCTGCCTGGCGCCGCTGTTCGCGGCTTCGGCGGTGTCACCGGCCATGGACTTGAGGCGCATTTTACGCTCGGCCTGGCGCTGGGGGCGTTGGCCGTCGACAGTAAGGCGAAGATTCCGGTCTTCGATCAGGCCCATGAAAAGCCGATGGCGGCCGCGACCAAGGCGGCCGTCGTTACTACAGTCGGTCATCAGCGCGGCGAAGGCGTCGCGGTTCTTTCCGCGGAAGCGTGAGGAGTGTGCAAATGAAAGATTCGGCTTACAAGGATCACCTCGGCCGCCCGATCGTCGCAGTGACGGGTGTCGGTATCATCACCTCGCTGGGGCAGGGCCTGAAAGATAACTGGTCAGCACTGACCGCCGGTAACTCTGGCATTCATGCGATCAATCGTTTTCCGACCGAGGGACTTTCGACCCGCATCGCCGGAACCGTCGATTTCATCGACATTCCGGTCGCGAACGCAGTCGAACGCTCTTACGCGTTTGCCCGTGAAACCACGATCGAAGCGCTCGCCGATGCTGGTATCAGCGGCGATTTTGATGGTCCGTTGTTCCTTGCTGCGCCGCCGATCGAGCCGGAGTGGAGCGCGCGTTTCGATCTCGCCGACCGTTCGCCGCCGGCCGATCATGCCGGGGATGCCTATGACCGGTTCCTGGCTGCTATGCGCCAGCGCCCGGACGGCGCTTTCCATGAGGCGTCGCTGTTCGGCGCAATTTCCGAGCGCCTTGCCGATCGTTTCGGCACACGCGGTCTGCCGGTGACATTGTCGACCGCCTGTGCATCAGGCGCGACTGCAATCCAGCTCGGCATTGAGGCGATCCGCCAGGGTCGTAGCTCGCGAGCGCTTGCGGTAGCGACCGACGGCTCTGTCAGCGCGGAGGCACTCATCCGCTTCTCGCTGCTTTCGGCTCTCTCGACGCAAAACGATCCGCCGACCAAGGCCTCCAAGCCGTTCAGCAAGGATCGCGACGGTTTCGTCATTGCCGAAGGTGCCGCCACACTGGTGTTGGAGTCGCTCGAGGCAGCTGTCGCGCGCGGCGCGAAGATCCTCGGCATCATGAAGGGCGCTGGCGAAAAGGCCGACTCCTTCCATCGTACCCGTTCGTCTCCCGACGGCGGCCCGGCGATTGCGACGATCCGCGCAGCGCTGGCGGATGCTGGCATGGGCGAGGGCGATATCGGCTACATCAATGCCCACGGCACCTCGACGCCAGAGAACGACAAGATGGAATATGCTTCCATGCTGGCCGTATTCGGCGAGCGGATGGCGTCCATCCCGTTGTCGTCGAATAAGTCGATGATCGGTCACACGCTGACGGCTGCGGGCGCGGTGGAAGCGGTGTTCTCGCTGCAGACGATGCTGACGGGCACGCTGCCGCCGACGATCAACTACACCAACCCCGATCCATCGATCGTTATCGACGTGGTGCCAAACAAGAAGCGGGAAAGCCAGGTCAACGCCGTGCTTTCCAACTCCTTCGGCTTCGGCGGGCAGAATGCCAGCCTTGTCATGGCGCTCGAACCGGCTTAATCGGTTCCCGACAAAACATCGAGATAGAACGCCCTCGCGGCGAAGGACTTTGCCATGCGCGCCTTGCAACTGATTGACGATCGCAAGCTTGAGATCACCGACCTTCCAGAACCGGCCGCTCCCGGCCCGGGTGAGGTTACGCTGCGCGTCAAGGCAGTGGCTCTCAATCACATCGACGTCTGGGGCTGGCGCGGCATGGCGTTTGCGAAGCGCAAGATGCCGCTGGTGATCGGCGCGGAAGCTGCGGGCGTTGTCGAAGCGATCGGGCCGGGCGTTGCCAATGTCCTGCCGGGCCAACTGGTGTCGATCTATGGTGCACGTACCTGCGGCCTCTGCCGTCCGTGCAGTGAGGGCCGCGACAATCTCTGTGAGCATGTTTCCGGCGTTCATGGTTTCCATCTGGACGGTTTTGCGCAGGAAAAGGTGAACCTGCCTACGCGCCTCCTCGTTCCGGCCCCTCCCGGGGTTGATGCCATCGGCGCGGCGCTTGCTCCAGTGACCTTTGGAACGGTCGAGCACATGCTGTTCGACAACGCCAAGCTGGAACCGGGCGAAACCATCCTCGTGCACGCCGGCGGCTCCGGCATCGGCACGGCGGCGATCCAGCTGGCGAAAAAGATCGGCTGCACCGTCATCACGACTGTGGGCTCCGACGACAAGATCGAGAAGGCCAAGGCACTCGGCGCTGATCATGTCATCAACTACCGCACCGACCGCTTTGAAGGCGTCGTGCGCAAGCTCACCAAGAAGAAGGGCGTCGACGTCGTCTTCGAGCACGTCGGCAAGGATACGTGGGCGGGCTCCATGCTCTCGATGAAGCGCGGCGGGCGTCTTGTCACCTGCGGTTCTACCTCGGGTGTCTCCACCGACATGAACCTTATGATGCTCTTCCAGCAACAGCTGAAGCTGCTCGGCTCGTTCGGCTGCCGCATGGAGAACATGGCGAATGCCATGCAGAAGATGGGGCGCGGACTGGTCCATCCTGTCATCGACACCGAAGTCGGCTTCGACGACATCGACCGCGCACTGGAGCGCATGGAGTCGCGCCAGATCTTCGGCAAGATCATCCTCAAGATGGATTGAGCCCTTGAAGCTCTTCATCACTAAGGTCGTGCTGGCCCTCATCCACTTTCGCCAGTGGTTGATCGCCCAGGCGATGTTCGGTTTTCTGAACTTCCTGAAGCTGTTTCCGGCTGACGGTGCGATCAACTTTGCCGACTGGCTGACGCGAAAACTCGGCCCGCGCGTGAAGCGCCACCAGCTGATGCTGACCAATCTGCGCAACGCGTTTCCTGAGAAGAGCGAAGCGGAGATCCAGGAAATCGCGCTGGCGAGCTGGGGGAATATGGGGCGTCTTGCCGCCGAGTATGTGTTTCTCGACCGGCTGTTCGATTTCGACTATTTGAGCAAGGAGCCGGGCCGGGTCGAGGTGTCGGGGATACCGATCTTCATCGATCTGCTGGAAAATCCGCGCCCATTCATCGTTTTCACTGCGCACACGGGCAATTTCGAGCTGCTGCCGGTAGCCGGCGCGGCATTTGGCCTTCATGTGTCGGTGCTGTTTCGCCCCCCGAACAACCCCTATGTCGCGAAGAGAGTTTTCGATTTTCGCAGCGCACGAATGGGCAAGCTCGTGCCGTCTCATGCTGGCTCGTCTTTCGCGTTGGCGCGGCAGCTGGAGGCGGGGCAGGGCGTTGGTGTCCTTGTGGACCAGAAATTCCGCAAGGGACTGAAGACAAAGTTCTTCGGGCTCGACGCCCAGACCAATCCGCTGCTCGGAAAGCTCGTCCGTCAATTCAACTGCGAGGTCTATCCTGCACGCTGCATCCGGCTTCCGGGAAATCGCTATCGGCTGGAAATCGAGCCGAAGCTCGCGATGCCCCGGGATAGCAACGGCAATCTCGATATGGTCGCGACGGCGCAGCTCTTGAACGACAAGGTGGAGAGCTGGGTGCGGGAGTATCCCGAGCAGTGGCTCTGGTATCACGACCGGTGGAAGATAAAACACGACGTGTTCAAGTAAGCCTGCGTCGATCCCTATATCTCATCATTGAAAAACCTGCGCCCGCGTTCATTGAATATGAACCTACGTCATGTTAGCGATTGCCATCAAGGCGAGTGGCTAAGCGCTGTTGGCTTCAACTTGCGTGACGCATAGCTCGGTCGATCTCGGTCGCATTCGTTCACGGAATGCATTGGAGGCGTCTTGCTGGGTCTTTTTCGAGCGTTCTCATTGTGTTGTGCGCAGATTGATGCGGCGATCGCCGTCGGTGACGACGCGCGCGTGAACATGCTGGATCGCTCGGTCGAACCGCTCGTCGACGCAATTCTCGGGCATGCCGCTACGAGCATTCTTGAAGTTCATATGCAGCTGGAATTCATCAGTTGCCTTATCGACCAATATGCGGACGACAGTGAGACCGTTCGCGGTTATGTCGCGCTGCTTTCGGCGCTTATGGAAAGGTACTTCGGGGGATCTGCACCCCGTTGGCGGATGCCGCCGGTTGAGCGACAGCCTGTTACCGATCCTTTTGCGTTCGCGCCGAGCGTCGACAATGGCCACTTTCTGAATGCTGCAATCCTCGATGCGATGCCCGACCGTGTCGCGGTGCTGACGAGGGACTATCGCTATCTTTATTCGAACACCGTCAACTCGGCATATCTTGGCCGGAAGCCAATCGATATGATTGGTCGTCACGTGATGGAGTTTATTGGCGAGAAGCGCTTTCACGAAGGCGCGAAGGCAAAGCTCGACGCTTGTTTTGCGGGGCGTGGCAGCGACTACGCCTACGAGCGCCACGACAGCGACGCGGTGAAGATCGTCCACTGCCGCATGTCGCCATTGCGAGATTCGTCTGGAAGTGTGATCGGGGCCTTGATCATCTTGCAGCACGCGGGAGCGAAGGCGCCGACCGTCGTCGCGTAATCAGGCCTTCGTCCACACGGCAAGTTCATATCCGTCCGGATCACTGAAGTGAAACCTGCGTCCACCGGGGAAGCCGGTGATGGGTTTTACGATGGTTCCGCCGGCAGCTTCCACGCTTGAAAGGGCGGCCTCAAGATCATCCGCGTAGAGAATGACGAGAGGCCCGCCGGGCCGGGGATTGCCTAGCGTCGTAAACCCGCCTTTCAGCCGTCCGTCATCAAATTCGCAGTATTCGGGACCATAGTCGGTAAAGGTCCAGCCGAAAGCCTTGCCGTAGAACGCCTTGCAGGCCTCTATATTGCTGACGTTAAATTCGACGTAGTCGATGCGTCGGTTGTCCCCTGTTGCAGCCATGATCGCCTCCTATGCTTCCATCAACGCCTTGAGTGCCGTGAGATCTTTCGCGACGTGGGTGGCATCGGCCTCGAACTGCTCGTCCGTCATGCCCGGGATGCGCAACAACGTGAACATGACCTCGCAGCCATCGCCGTTCGGCACGATCCGCAGTGCGTTGTAGACCCGTAACCCGCTCTCGATCGTCACTGTGTGGTCGATGACGCCGAACTCGTTGTTCGGGACGAAACTGACCTTGACCGTGCCGAGCGGACCAGTGGCAATCCAGTCGTCGCCGTTGCGTTCCAGCCCGGAGGCCAGTCCAGAGGCCCAAAGCGGCATGTTCTCCGGGGCGGCGGCAAAGGCATAGACGTCGCGCCAGTTCCTGTCGATGGAGCTGTGGACGATCCTTGCGGGCATCGTAGACATGGCATTTTCCTGTGTTGCTCTCAATGGAGATATCAGAACGGCCAGTTTCATATTGAAGAAAACGGACGTTCAACCGGTTATCTGCTGCTGAAGCTGCATGGGCGTCAGCGTAGAAATTTCGCGCGCATCTCGGGTCATATGCGCCTGGTCGGCATAACCGGCTGCCACCGCCAACTCCGCGAGCGGAAGGCTCTTGCTGCTCCGGCAGAGGCCGAGCATGCGCTGAAACCGGCGAATTCGCGCAAGGGTCTTCGGTCCGTAGCCGAAATGGGTGTGGCAACGCCGGCGAAGCTGGCGCGCCCCGATGGACAGGTCCTCGAGCATCGCGTCGGCCACGTCGCCGGACTGCGAAATACCGCTTGCGCGCGCAAACACCGAGGCCATGTCACCGGCCGGCGCGATGCGTCTGGCGGCCTCCTGCTCAAGTGCGGCTTTTAACTGCAGCAACCGTTCGTTCGATCCGACACCGACGCCCAGCAATTCATTCAATCTCAAGGCCGCCGCGCCCCAGAAGTCCTCCAGAGGAATGGACTGTCCGACGATGTCGCAGAGCTGCACCTTGAGCCACCCGGCTGCGGCGCCCGGAGCGAAGCGCGCACCCACTATCCTCTCGCCACCGGCAAGCGACGGAAAGGCACTGCTGCGGTCCGGTCCGGCCACCATCAGCGTGCCACCCATCCAGACGATGTCGCAATAACCGTCCGGCACGATCGCTATCCTATCGGCTCCGCTGCGGATCTCGTGTGACCAAAGACAATGAAAATGAGCGCCAAGCACAGGCGAGGGCGCATACTCCGTGTATCGGCCTGCGCGAGCGGCCAGAACGGCCTCCTCCTGTGTTGCTGCGCGGCTCATTGGTCCTCATCCTGTAAGATCAAGTGGGAATATGGCTTAGTTTGCAATGCCGGCAATACGAGGCCGATTCGAAGCCGAATCGAACTTGCCGTTTGAGCCAGAGAGTGCCACAACACCGGTCCAAAAATGACACATCGGAGGTGTATCGTGGAAAAGGCAGAAATCGGGCTGATCGGCCTTGCGGTCATGGGTTCCAACCTGGCGCTCAACATTGCGGAGAAGGGCAACAAGATTGCTGTCTTTAACCGTACACCTGAGAAAACGGACGAATTCTACGAAAGCGCCGGCGATCTGAAGAAGCAGATCATTCCCTGCAAGACGATCGAGGAGTTCGTCGAAGCGATCCGCCCGCCGCGTCCGATTATCATCATGATCAAGGCCGGTGAGGCCGTCGATCAGCAGATGGAAGCACTGCGCCCGCATCTTTCCAAGGGCGACATCATGATCGATGCCGGCAACGCCAACTTCCGCGACACGATCGCCCGTTTCGACCGCCTGAAGAACACCGACCTCACCTTCATCGGCATGGGTGTCTCGGGTGGTGAAGAGGGTGCACGCCA
>NZ_JBFTIN010000033.1:0-63792 GCF_056394785.1 Rhizobium sp. 10N414
AATGCAGATAGCCACTGCGCGCAGTGACACGTCCAAAGCAGCATAGAACATCGTCATCTCCCTTCATCGCGGTTGAACCGGGATTGTACTAGGAGCTTGCCTCTTGCGGGACCGCCCGATTACGCATGCTTAAGGCCGGCTGGGCAATGCACATCCTGGCTGCCGCCCGGCCGAAGTGGAGCTCCTCGGCCACCGCTTTGAAATAGGATAGCTGACGCAATTCCATGAAAGCTGCTTCCCCCGAACATTTCTCGTCGCGATCACGAAACTGACGATACCCTATTTTGGGGTATTCGAAAATCGGTTTTATCGGAAGTGCCGGTGAAATTTCAACTGGCATTTGGCATTGTCCTCATTCGACCGCATACTTTACCGACGATTGATTGAACTTCTTGTTGAAGCGAGGAGAAAGGCCAACATTACTCAGGTGGAACTCGGGAGACGTATCGGCCAGCGGCAGACCGTGATTTCCAAGATCGAGACTGAAGAACGACGATTAGATTCCGCAGAGTTTTTGCTCGTCAGCAGGGCGATCGGCGTGGACCCATATGAACTAATGCATCGAGCGGAAATTGATTGCAATCATTGCCGTAAATAAACCTGATGGGAAAGAAACTGCCCATTCCAATGTTGCGTAAACGGGGCTCTTGAAAGAAAACGGCTCTCGACCTCCGATCTCAAACAATTTCCCGATTGCGGTAGTTTCTTGGCCATACGCGCGACTGCCCTGCAACCGCGACTGCGAAGCATTTTTCCCCACATTAGTAATTGCGTAAATACTAAATTAACCATGAACGCTTAACTTCCAGCACGTTGCTTTTGGAGCCAGGACCCCAGCCCCTCCGGAGCAACGGGTGTGCGGTTGGAGCTCATGGCGAATTTGCTTCGACCGCGCGCTCTCAATGCGTCTCGTTCCGCGACGCCATGAAAATCGACCATGACACCGTGACGCGACGCCTCTTCCGTGGCGACCTCGAGGGCTTTTTGGACGGCGCACGGCGGTCCGTATGCCGCGCGGCGGCGTGGACCACTCCTTGGGTCGCTTCGTGGTCAGCTAGGCCGAATGAGATTTAAGCTGAGCGGTTGTCGGCCGAATTTGTCACCTTGACCGCGATCTGCGCGTCACGTTGTGAACCAGCTCACTGGTCGTCGCGAATTGGCCAAACAAAGCCGTGAGCCTTGCTTCTTCCTTGCCGTCCAAACGGTGCTGCAAGCAAAAATCCGCGATCCTCCATACCCTCGTTGTCACGATTGGCTCGGCGGCAGTCGAATCGATGTTTTGCATTTGAGTCCTCCCCACGTGGACAGAGGCTATCGAAGCGCAAATTAGCTTGCAATAAAATAAGATCCCCGACCTCAAATTGTCGAAGAAGAGGCAGATCTGGAGGAGGACGACAACGCCGGAATTAACCGTGAGCCAACCCAGGACATTGACCACCGCCCTGGGTCGACGACGTTCGGTCTGAGCTAAAGACGAATGGCCGCGACCGCGCGCTCAATGCTCGCGTTCCGAGACATCATCGAAATCGACCATGATGCCGTGACGCGACGCCACTTCCGTGGCCGCCTCAAGGGCTTTCTGGATGAAAAGCAGAACGAGGTCATAGTCGGGGCTTTCCCGCGACGCAATCTCTTGCGCAACACGCAAGGTGAAGATCAATTCTTGCGCAATTGTCTCGGTCACAACACCGCCCCCCGGAAGCCGGGGCAATTCTAGACCTCGGTCGGACGTGCAACTATCCCAACGGTCCCGTGAACCGGTGCGAAAAACCACTACGGCCTTGGTACACACGTACCAAGCCTCTCACACGAAGCGCCGGAACCAAGCCGGTTGACCTACAGGCGGTGACGCAATTGCCATGAGGCAATCTCGCACAATGTCCACAGCGGCAACCCTTTTCACGCGCACGTGGTCAACATCGGTTCGCCTGCGGTGATGCGCCGTTCACCCTCGTCAAACAGGTGGACTGCATCGTGGACCGGAGCAATCCGCAGTACCTCGTCGGGGGCTGCCCTGATCCTTTCACGAAAGACGCAACTGATCGTCTGGGTACCAAGGCGGGCTATCACCAACGTCTCCGACCCCGTCGGTTCAACGACAACGGTTTTCACTTCGATGCCATTGGGGTCGAGCCTGATGTGCTCCGGGCGAATGCCGTAGGTAACGGCGCCGGACGGGCGTCGCTCGCTTGGCAGGACGAGCCCGTCCTCTGTCCGGAAGCCCTCGTTCGTCATGCTTCCCTTGATGAAGTTCATTGCGGGAGAACCGATGAAACCGGCGACGAAGAGGTTGTTCGGGCGATCGTAGAGCTCAAGCGGCGAACCCGACTGTTCAATCAACCCGTCCTTCATCACCACAATCTTGTCCGCCATCGTCATCGCCTCGATCTGATCGTGCGTGACATAAATAGTCGTGGTCTGCAGCCGCTGATGCAGCTCTTTGATCTCGGATCGCATCTGGACACGCAGCTTGGCATCAAGGTTCGATAGAGGTTCGTCGAAAAGGAAAACGGCAGGATCCCGAACGATCGCGCGGCCCATCGCAACTCGCTGCCGCTGGCCGCCGGACAATTGCTTCGGATAGCGCTCGAGAAGGGCCTCAAGACCCAGGATCTTGGCAGCGTTGCCGACACGCTGATCGATTTCCGTCTTCGGCATGCGCTTCAGCCGCAATGAGAAGCCCATGTTCCTGGCGACCGTCATATGCGGATAGAGGGCGTAATTCTGAAACACCATGGCAATGTCGCGATCTTTTGGCGCCAGCTCATTGACAATATGCTTGCCGATCTGGATCTCGCCCGAGCTGATGTCTTCCAGACCGGCGATCATTCTGAGCAGGGTGGATTTGCCGCAGCCCGAGGGCCCGACGAGCACGACGAACTCACCATCGCGGATATCGACGGAAACGCCCTTGATGGCTTTGAAGGCGCCATAATCCTTGCGCGCGTTATTCACTCTGACATGGGCCATTTGCGTCCTCCCGGGGTCGCTCTCAAAGCTTGTTCAAAACGTTTCTGAGATAGGCGAGGCCAAGGCGTTCGCCCTCTTTTCGTGCTTCGAGATCCTTGCCCGGCCATCCGTAGGCGGCATCCTCGTGCTCGATCGAAAGGGTGCCGTTAAAGCCGTTGGTGCGGGCCTGGCGCAGGAACCGCGGCCAGTCGAGGAGGCCCTTGCCTGGCAGCTTGTACTGCCACCAACCCTTCCCGTGATAGCCGACGGCCTGCTGCGTGGCCGCATCGATTGCGGTATCCTTGGCGTGGAGGATGGCGATGCGATCCCTGACTGCGTCCATCGCGGCATAGGGGTCAATGCCAATGCGGATAAGGTGCGAAGGATCAAATTCGAGACCAAAGCGCCGGTCGGGTATCCGCTTGAAGAGCTCTTCCCAGCCCTTCGGCGTGGTTCCAATGAAGTTGTCCTTGGGGCCCGGCCAGTTCTCGATTGCGAAGATGAGACCGCTTGCTGCCGTCTTGCTGATCAGCCGATTGGCGAACTCGGCAAAACCATCATAGTTGGCTTCGTCATCAGCATTGTCGTCGCGTCCGGGAAAGATCACAAAGATCGGCACGCCCGCTTCGCCGATCGCCTCAGCAAAATCCTCCGTTCTGGCGCGAAGTTCGCTACGCTTGCCGCGATCGCTGTCGAGTTGATTGCCGAAGCAGGTGATAGAGGAGACGAAGAGATTGTGGTCGCGAGCGAGTGTTACGGCGGCCCGCACCCTCTCCGGCGTCTTGATATGGCCGCCGACATCAAATTCGATTGCGTCGAAACCGGCAGAGGCAGCGAACTCCACTACTTCCTCAAGCGGCCGATCGTTGAATGTCGACGTATAAAACCCAATCCTCATCAAAATCCTCCCAGTGGCATTGCCGGCTGCGTCAGTTGTTCAGGCGATCCATGAATTTGAGGGGCGAACGGGTGCGTTGAACGGCGTCGGCCGATGCCAGCATCAGGGCCGCCCCCATTGGCATCGCTGCCGCACCAAGCGCTGAGGCGTCCTCGCCGAGCGAAGCGCGATGCAGCGAAGGCAAAGTGGTGTCTCCTGCCGTCAGATGTTCGTGAACATAGCGCAGCAACTCGTCGATCATGCGGATCGGGAGTCGGCCCCCTATAATGATGGCGTCAGGGTCGACGATCATGCCGATATGCTTGACCGCAACGGCAAGATGCGCACTCATTTCCTTGAGCCACTTCGAAACAAGCGCTCTGCCGTGCCCGTCAAGCGATAAGAGGTCCTGGGGTACGCTCGCACGGATGCCGTGCTCTGCCAGGAATTTGTAGAGGAAGAAGAGCGTCACCTTTTCGCCAAGCAGATCGACCTTCTGTGCAGCCTTGTCCCGGTCATTGGCAATCGGCAGCCAACCGATTTCGCCGCTCAGAGCCATGGCGCCACGATGACCGCTGCCATCGAGCACGAGGCCTCCGCCCAGGCAGGCATTGATGGCGATATAAAAGAAACTGCGGCTTTCCGCTCCAAGGCCGTAGTCAAGCTCCGCAAGGGCTGCGGCATTCGTCTCATTTTCGATGAAGACCGGATGCTGTGTCAGATTTTCAAGTGCCGCGCGTACGTCGAACTCCATCCAATCGGAGTAGTCGTCAGGCATGCCAAGGAACGAGATTTCGCCGAGCCAGTCCGGCATCGCAAGGCCAATTCCGGCCAGATGTGCGTCGTCGATAAGGCGGCTTCGCTGGAAATGCGATATCGCATCGGCCGTCAGCTGCATGAATTCGGCCGGGCGCACATAACGTTTCTCGTGATGGACGCGTGCGCGCACGTTGCCGACGGCATCAACAGCGAGGATCGTCAGGTGATCGCGGTCGATGTTGATGCCGATCGCGAAGAAGGCGTCGGGATTGATCTCGAGCTCGATTGCCGGCTGGCCCCTCAGCCCATGCCGGCGGCGAGCCTCAATGATAAGTCCCTCGTCAAGCAGACGATCAACGATCCGGGCGATCGCCGGCTTGGTAAAACCGGTCTGCCTGGCGATCTCGGCTCGTGAAATCGGTGCCTGCCGATGGATACAGCGCAGTACAACGGCTCTGTTGTGCTCGCCCGCATCCTCAACATTGGCCCCCGTCAGGTCGGGGGACAATCTAGTGCCGGTTATCTGGTTCATGAATCGGGATCCTTGATCAGCCACGGAAACGCAAACCGTCCTTACCCCTTTACCGCGCCGCTGGTCATGGCACCGAGGATTAGCCGCTGGAGCGACAGGAACGCTACGATCGCGGGCACGACGGAGATCAGGCAGGCGGCCGCAAGCAGCTGGATGGACGAGTCGGTTTGCATGCCACGGAAGTTAAAGATTCCAACACCGATCGGCATCAGATTGTTTTGTGTGAGCAGAAGAAAGGGCACGAGAAACTGCGACCATCCTGCAATCACGGTGATGATGAAGACGGAAGCGATACCAGGCGCTGACAGCGGCAGGACGATCCGCCAGAAAACCGAAAACCGGTTGCATCCGTCGATCATGGCCGCTTCGTCAAGACTGCGGGGGATCCCGTCGACTGTACTTTTCAACAGCCACGTCGCGAGTGGCACGCCAAGAGCAATGTAGACCATCGTCACCGCAAAATGTGTGTCGAGCAGACCGAGACGGTTCATGTAGCGATAGAGCGGCACCATGATGACCAGCGGCGAGATCATCTGGAAGAGCAAAAGACCCATCATCGACAGCCCCTTGCCGCGGAACTGGAAACGCGAGAAGGCGTAAGCGGCCGGCAAGGCGACGATCAGAACGCCGAGACCGCTCAGCGCGGCAAGCTTCAGCCCGTTCCAGAGATAAAGCGGGAAGTAGCTGTTGTTGRGCACTGTCACGAAATTGTCGATGGTGGGGTTGTGCGGGATATAGCGTGCCACGCCGCGATAGATTTCGCGTTTGTCACGCAAGGCCATCGACAGAAGATAGCTGAGGGGACCGGCGAAGAAGATGAACATCGCCAGCATGAAGAGGTAGCTCAGGAAATCGCCTGAGCGCGTGCCGGTACGCCTGCTCATTGCTGTTCCTCCTTGGGCAGGAACGATGCGTAAACGAAGGCAAGTCCGAGGCTGATGATCAGCATCAGAACTGAGAGCACACTTCCGCCGGAAAGGTCGTAATTGCGGAAGACGATATTGAACACGTAAAGCGAGATAACCTCGGTCGCGCGCCCGGGGCCTCCGCCCGTCAGCGTGATGATCGCATCGAAGGTATTGAGCGTCATGATCGTAATGAGGATCATATTGACGAGCATGGCTGCGCGCAGCTGGGGGATGGTGATGAAGAAGAACTGCTGCGAGCCCGTTGCGCCGTCGACGTCAGCCGCTTCGTACAGCGAGGGGTCGATCGATTTGAGCGCGGCGTACATGACGACCATCGAGAAGGCAGTGCCGCGCCAGATGTTGGCAATCAGCGCCGACCACGGGGCGATTGCCGGATCGGAAAGCCAGGCGACGACGGGCAGGTGCATGAGCCGCAAGATGCTGTTTAGCGCTCCGTATGGAGCCTCGGAAAACAGCATCTGCCAGATGATGCCGCCGGCAATCCCCGGAACGACCCAGGCAACGAGCGCTGTCGTGCGCAGGATGGTCGTGCCGAACAGGCCACGCTTCTCGCCGCGAACGACGACGACGGCCACGGCAAGACCCAGTATCTGCTGACCGATGACGCTGCCACCGACAAAAATGACGGTTGCCCACAGGATGTCGGGCAGCTGCGGCGAACTCAGCGTGTTTGATATCGTGCTCAGCGTATAGACGGGATTGTCGCCGATCAGAGTTGCATTGGTGAACGACAGGCGGAAAACGTCGATCACCGGGTAGAGATAGAAGATGCCGATGACGACGATCACGGGCATGATCCAGGGCAAGGGTGCCCCGGCAAAACGGCGCATGAACGGTCTGCTGTGAGGCGCGCTGGCAGCCTCGATGGCAATTGGGCTCATTGGGCTTCTCTGTCCGGGTTTGACACGAACGGCGACGCCCGTCGTGGGCGCCGCCGCGATCTCATTCGCTAGAGACGCTTGTAAGCCTCCATCGTCGCGTTGAACGCGGCATCCAGAGCCTCTTCCGGCTTCTTGGTACCAGACAGCACATCGCCCATCATGATCTGGATCTGGTTGGAGATTTCCGGATAGATCGGGGCGCCTGGACGGGCCTGACCATCGACGAGAGCCCCGGCAAAGGTCTTGTTGGCTTCGGTGGCGAAGACATCATATTTGTCGAAGAGCGCCTTGCGCGTCGGCAACTGCTGCTGCAGCGCATTTGCTGGTCCCATGTAGACTTCGCGAGCAAGGTTGGCGCACATCTCCACCTTGTCCTTGTCCTTGCTGAACGAGGCGATTGTCCATCCGCCCGTTCCTGTGGAGCGCTGATCGGCGGTTGGACCGGGGATCGGCGAGAAGGTCCAGTTCTTGAACTCGTCTTCGTCGAGCGTGACCTTCAACTGGGCATATTGCCAGTTGCCACCGATGAAGAGAGCGGTGGTTCCGGCCGCCGCCGCGGCGTTGAGGTCGTCATAGTTGCCGATGGTTGTCACACGCTTCGGCGCTGCACCGGAATCGACGAGGTCTTTGTAATAGGTCAGGGCCTTCAGGAATTTCTCCTTGTTTTCACCCTCGCCGAAGATCGGCTTACCGGAATCGTCGACGAGCTTGCCGCCGAGCGCCCAGTAGTTCGCCAGCCAGTCGAAGGTGGAACCCTCGTAGCGACCGGCGTTGAAGAGGATACCTTCCATACCCTGTTTTACGGAAGAAAGACCGGCCTTCTTCAGGTCATCCCAGGTCTGGGGAGCATCGGCAACGATCGACTTGTTGCGGTAGAGCACGCGAAGATCAGTATCCCACCACCATGCTCGGATCGTCTGGTCCTTGTCGGTAATGCCGTTGCGGATGAAGGGGAAAAGATCGTTGATCTCGTCCTTCGAGAAATAGGGCGTGAAGTCGGCGAGGACATGGTTGACCATGAACTGGGAGAGCACGAAGGAGTCGACCGCAGCGCAATCCGGAGCATTTCCGGCCTTTGCCTGCTCGAGCATCTTGGCCTGTTCGGTGCCTATGTCAGCCGACATGAACTGCATCTGCAGTTTCCACTCGGGATGCTTCTTGATGAAGTCGACGAAGAGTTTCTGATACCCCTCGGCAATAGCCGGATCGGCGTTGTTGGGACTATCGTTCGTGAGCCGTACGACGAGGGTTTTCGGTGCGTCGGCAGCGCCGATCCGGTCCTTTGTCGCGAGCTCCTGGGCAAATGCGGCAGGCACTGAAAATAACATTGTGCTCAGCGCTAGTGCGCTGATGAACGCTCTCTTCATGATGGGTCTCCTCCCCATTTAAACGGATACAGCCTGGTGGTCGGTTGACCTCTCCTCATTTCCATGCTGCATTAATTAGATTAAGTTACTTTGATTTGATGTCAAGCCGCAGCTTGGGAGGATTGAGATGCCGGCGACATTCAACACAAGCTAGCGGCTCGCAACCGCACTTCCCGATCACACAAGAATTGAGCCATTTCGGGCACCCGCAATGGCGTGGTGAGGCTTTGCCTCGGCTATGGCCAAATGTGACTTCCATGGAGGAAAAGATGCGCTTACTCATTCTCGGCACCGGTGGGATGGCAAACCAGCATGCTGTAAATTTCAAGGCGATCGACGGCGTTAGCGTCGTGGGCGGAGTGGACGTCGTGCCAGAACGGCTGGCGGTCTTTTGTTCGGAGCACAGCATCCCCAACCATTTCAGCTCGCTGGAGGAAGCCCTTGCCTGGGGCGAGTTTGATGCCGTTGCCAACGTCACGCCCGACCGTATCCATCACCCGACTACGCTTCAGGCGATTGCAGCGGGCAAACATGTCTTTTGCGAGAAACCGCTGGCGACCGATGCCATCAAGGCGATGGAAATGACCGATGCCATAGAGAAAGCGGGCAAGGTCGGCATGGTCAACTTCACCTATCGCAATTCGCCCGCCCTGCAGAAGGGCCGCCAGATGGTGCTGGCCGGTGAGATCGGCGAGGTCCGGCATGTCGAGGCATCCCACCTGCAGAGCTGGCTTGTCGGGCGTCATTGGGGCGACTGGAAAACCGAGAGCAAGTGGCTTTGGCGTCTCAGCAAGAAGCATGGGTCGAACGGCGCACTCGGCGATATCGGCATCCATATCGTCGATTTTGCCTCCTACGGCTCGGGACTGGACGTCGCCCATGTCTTCGCGCGGCTGAAAACCTTCAACAAGGCGCCGGGCGACAAGATCGGCGAATATGATCTCGATGCGAATGACAGCTTCACGATGAATGTCGACTTCACGACAGGGGCGATCGGCACCATCCAGGCGACACGAACTGCCGCCGGCCAGATGGATCAACTGCGTCTCAGGGTCTATGGCGAGACGGGGTCGATCGAGATGATCTATGACACCGGAAAGTCAACGCTGCGCGCTTGCCTCAAAGAAGACGTTCACACCGCGACATGGCGTGACATTCCCTTCGAGCCGGTGGAGACCAACTACCAGCGGTTCGTGCAGGCCGTCCGGGCAGGCAAGACACAGGAACCCTCCTTCCGCCGCGCGGCAAATATCCAAAAGGTGCTCGATAAGGCGCTTGCCTCGGATATCAGCCACGCAGACGAGGCATTGGCCTGAGACGGCACGTCGGTGTCAGACGGAAACCGGCGGCAGCAAGGTGTTGAGAAAGGGAAGCAGTGCCGCCCCCAACGCAACACCGCCGCCACTGAAGCTTGCGGGTTTCATCGGCGAAATCCATGGCGTCAGGAAGGGCCTTTTGGATGTGTCACGGCGTTCGACGGAGAGCTGGTGAATCAGCGCCTCGATAGCGCCTCGCGGAAGGTCGCCGCCAATCATGATGGTGCTCGGCGCGATGAAGCCTGCAATCGCAATGATCGGGTCGAGCAGGTGGCTTGCGGCGTCGCGGATCCACTGGGTCAACTGAGGGGAAGACGCCTCCTCGCCCGCGATAAGGCACTTGAACTCGTCATCACTGACGAGTGCGCGCAGGGCGCCGAAGCCGACCACTGTGTTCAGCTGGACATTGTCGGGGCCAGTCAGCATCTCGCCGATGCTGCCTGCGCGTCCATGCATGCCTGAATAAGGAACGCCGCGAACGAGGAACCCGGCCTGCACATCTTCGTCGATGATGATCATCGCCAGTCCACCTTCGGGGGCAGGCGCGCCAATGGTGCGCTCGGCAAGGAGGCTTGCCGTGCACTCATTTTCCACATGGCTGCGAACAACGATCGATGCCGCGTCGAGCTCAGCGCTTTCTTGCGAAGTCCAATCATTTGAGCCTATCCCCATGCCAATGATCGGCAGGCCGGCATGCCGACCCATCATGGTCTGCGTGGCTGAAAGGATCGACGGAACTCTTGCTGTCGGCACGAGCGGAAAATACTGGCGGTCGCGGACCTGGCCGCTGAGATCGATAAGGACGGCTTCGCCCCTGCTTTGGCGGACCCTGACGCCGATTGAAAATGCGCCATCCGGACGTAACGCAAATTCGGTGGCGGTTGCACCACTACCGGGGCCGCTTCGCCGATGCGATGTCACCAGACCCTCGTCGCCGAGGCGGCGCAGAATATTGGTGATACCCGGGCCTGTGAGCCCGGAGTGCTGGCCGAGCTCCATGCGGGTCAATGGACCGTGCCGGCGGATTGCCTCAAGGATGACGCGGATATTTCTGTCTGCGATTTCTCCCGACCGCAAACCAATTGTTTTTCCCCGCGAAACGGCCGATTCATCTGGTTGGCGTCGTCGCGGCCCAGAACGAAGATACCGCATAACTGTCTTCCCCAAGCACCTGAATGCTTGTGTATCACAAGGAAAACTCTCGCAACTTATTTCTTGTGCGCTTGACGCGAAAACAAAGTTACTTAATCTAAGCACTGCAACGCGCCCCGGTTGGAGGAGACGGGACGCGGATGCCAGCGGCTCAATCGCGCGACCACGTGTTCTCCCCGCCCACAGTTGCTTCTTTTCCGATAGGACCCGCCATGTCTCTCACGATTGCCCAACGCCTTGATCGTCTGAAGGTCCGTACAGCCGAGCTCGCCCACTGGCGCGACAGGCAAAGCGTCCTGATCGACGGCTGGACCTTTGAGGGCGAGCCGATTGCCCATCATCAGGATTGGCCGCACCGCAAGGGGACAGTTCATTTCGCGACATCGGTGAGCGCGCCGCGCGACTGGCCAATTGATGACATTCGCCTGCAGCTCGATCTCGGTGGCGAGAGCTTGATCACGTTGCATTATTCTGGCGGCCAGACCGAGACATTCGGGCTCGACCCCTATCATCAGGAGTTCCCGATCAAAGGCAGGGAGTTTTCGATTACCACGGAGAGCGTCGCGCGCTTTCCCTTTGGAGAGCCGAACCGGGCACCGCGGCTCAACAAGGCGCGGCTGATCCGGCTGGATGAGCCAGTCCACAAGCTTCACCTTCTATTGCGGCAAATCGGCGAGGCCGCAGACGCACTCGAAACCCACGAGGTGGTGCCGCACATGATTGATGCGGCCGAACGGGCGCTTGGCAGCCTCGACTGGCCTTCGGACACATCATCCTATATTTCGCGCACATCCGATGCGGTCATGCAGCAGAAGATCTGGGAGCTGCCGGAGCTTCAGGTAAATCCGGCCGGTTTGAGTGAGGCGCAGAGCGCTTTGGCAGCTACGGCTTTCGATGCGCTGATTACCCGACTGAAGGAGCTTCAGACACGTTTTCCGCCGAACGGCGAATTGCTACTGACCGGCCATGCTCATATAGACCTCGCCTGGCTTTGGCCCTACGGCGAGACGCGTCGGAAGATGCGACGAACGTTCAATACCGCGCTTTCGCTGATGGAGCGGTCGGACGACTTCCGGTTCAATCAATCGACTGCTCACTATTACGCGCAGATGGAGGAAGATGATCCCGAGCTTCTCGAGCGCATCAAGAAGAAGGTCGCCGAGGGCAAGTGGGAAACTGTTGGCGGCATGTGGGTCGAACCCGACACCAACATGCCAACCGGCGAAAGCCTTGCACGGCAGGTGCTTTATGGGCAGCGCTATTTCGAGAAGCAATTCGGCTTGCGCCACACTGTCTGCTGGCTGCCAGATTGCTTCGGCTTTTCGGGGGCATTGCCACAGATCTTACGGCTTGGAGGTATCGACAGCTTCTTCACGATCAAGGTGAACTGGAGCGAGACCAATCATATTCCGTCTGATCTTTTCTGGTGGAAGGGGCTGGATGGAAGCAAGGTACTGACCCATACCTTCGACAACCCCATGCAGGGCTATAACGGTTTTGTGCAGCCGGACTGCTTCGTGCCGACGTGGAAGAATTTCCGCGGCAAGACGCAGCACGACACGTCTCTGCTGGCGGTCGGCTACGGCGATGGCGGTGGCGGTGTCACCCCGGAGATGGTCGAACGCGAAGTGCAACTGCGTGACTTCCCTGCAATCCCCACCGCACGCTGGGGCACGGTGAAGGGCTATTACGAAATGGCGCACCGGGTTGCGGCAGATAAGGACCTTCCGGTCTGGGATGGGGAAATCTACCTCGAGCTCCACCGCGCCACGCTGACATCGCAAAGCGGCGTCAAGCGCAAGCACCGCCAAGCAGAACGGGCGCTGATAACAGCAGAGACACTCGCCTCACTCGCTCATCTGCTGGGCGCCGACAGACCTCAAAGCCTCGAGGCGGATTGGCGCGTCGTCCTGAAGAACGAGTTTCATGACATCCTGCCGGGCTCGAGCATACGCGAGGTCTATATCGATGCCGAACAGGAGCTCGACGGGGTTATACACAATGCCAGGGTGGAGCAGGCCAAGGCCCTCAAGTCGCTGTCGGCCAATCTTCCGGCAGGTGGAGTGTCGGACGCGTTGATTGCGGTTAACCCGTCACTTGCACCGCGGCCACTTGCTGCAAAGCTCTCCGACGGAACGGTTCTGTCATGCGCCGATCAAGTCGCGCCTCTTTCCGTCGCAGTTTTTGATCGCAAGACACTCAGGCCCGCAGGCAGTTTGAAAGCCACGGCGCACAGCCTCGAAAACGAGTATCTGTCGGTCGTCATCGGCAAGGATGGAGCCGTTTCAAGCCTCGTCCACAAGGCATCGGGAAGGGAAGCGATAGATGGCACGGCAAATCAGCTATGGGTCTATCCGGCCGACAAGCCCCGCAATTGGGATGCCTGGGACGTTGACGCCGACTATGCCGAAAAGGCTGTCCGCCTCGACAAACCTGAGAGCATTACGCTTGTCGAACAGGGACCGCACCGTGCCGCGATCCGTGTCGCCTACCGATACCGAAACTCAACGGTCACTCAGCTCTATGTGCTGACGGCCAATGCGCGCCGGCTTGACGTCGAGATGACGATCGACTGGCATGACCGGCGTACGCTTTTGAGAACGCTGAACCCGGTCGCTGTGCGCTCGCGCACCGCCAACTTCGAATGCGCTTACGGCGTCGTCGAGAGGCAAACGCATACGAACACGTCTTGGGAACAGGCGATGTTCGAGGCTGCCGCGCATCGTTTTGTCGATCTGAGCGAACCGGGCTTTGGCGTCGCTTTGCTCAATAATGCCAAATACGGACACAGCGCGCGCGGCAATGTCATCGGCATGAGCCTGGTGCGCTCACCGATCTATCCCGATCCACTTGCCGACGAAGGCGAACAGAGCTTCACCTATGCACTGATGCCACATGAGGGCGCATGGCATGAAGGAGGCGTTTTGCAGGAGGCGATCGATCTCAATCAGCCACTCGTTACCATCGAGGCAAGCGGTCTCTCGGCGGGCACACTATCGCCTCTCGGCGTGGAGGGCATACCGGTCGCCCTCTCGGGGTTGAAGCCGACCGAGGAGGGAAAGGGTCTGATCCTGCGGATTTACGAACCCGCAGGCCGCCGCGGGCGCCTGTCACTGACATTGCCGTCGGGATGGCAGGCTTCAGGAGCGTTGAACATCCTTGAAGAGCCGATTGAACGTGTTGGACCGGCAGATATCATGCCCTTTGAAATCCGGACCTGGCGGTTGCAGCCACGCTAGCAGCAGCCGGGTCAGGGTCGGCGATGTCATGTCTGGCTTTGTTTATATAGGCCCCGCCTGATTGCAGCGGTCGCAGAATATCGACCGATGTCGGTTCCAATCACGGTGATCTCTTCAATGGAGGCTCTGCCCATGCGGTATCCAATTCGTGCCCGTATCCGCGACGTTGTGTATTTTGCCTCCTTGAATGGAGCCGAGGTATGTCATATATTTTGTACAGAAAATGTGACATCCAATATGGCAATAAGACGATGGGACAGGCTCTCAAGCAACCCGCTCAAAATGAACCCTTAATTCTGTCCTACATGGACAGGTCCGGCAAGATTGGCATTGCGCAGGTTGCGGACGGGTTTGGGATGTCCAAAGGCCAGCTTGCCGAAACAGCCGGATTATCACGCGAGACGCTCTACAGAGCAGAGCGAAGCGGAGCAGCAAAAGCCCAGGGGCGTCTACGAGAAATGCTTGAAATCATCAGCCGGGTCAGCGACTGGGCAGGTGGCAAAGAACAAGCCATGGCATGGTACCGTGCTCAGCCGCTTCCGGCGTTTGGCGGAAGAACAGCAGAAGCGCTCGTCAAGGACGGCAAGGCCGGGGCGGTCAGGGACTATCTCGATCACATGGCGGTTGGTGGCTTTGCGTGAGGTTTACCTCAACCTGCTACCGAGCCCATGATCCACGCTGGTCTTTCAAACCGACGTCCGGTGACGGTGCGGCGATCCGTGGCGCTCGCTTCAATCCCCGGGGCGTACCGGCGCTCTATCTCGGATTGAGCATCTTAACGGCCATAAAAGAGGCCAACCAGGGTTTCGCTCACCGTATCGACCCCTGTGTATTGTGCTCTTATGAAATCGACTGCGAGGATATAGCCGATCTCTCCGCCGATGAGGGCCGGAGGGAATTCTCGGTGACGCTGGAGGACATGAGCTGCGCCTGGGCGACAGCGCTTGCGAACGGCAACCGGCCGTCCTCTTGGTCAATCTACGACCGGCTTACGGCCAGGGGTATTGCCGGCGTAGTTGTTCCGAGTTTTGCGCCCGGCACGGATCCGACAGACCGCAATCTCGTGCTCTGGGACTGGGGACCGAACTTGCCCCATCGGGTAGAGGTTTTCGACCCAAGCGGGCGGCTGCCAAGAGACCAACTGTCTTGGCTCTGATGGCGACCCTGATGCTTACCTGTCCCTGTCCTGCACCAAAGCCTCGTCGCAACATGCCAAGGGGTCAGACGTCACCGGACTTGTAGGCGCCTGGCTCCCATTGCACACTTATCACCATTGCAATTTACAAATCGGTCTTGGTGCGAGTAATGCGAAGCGGGAGCGCCGCGGATTGGCTCATTGGCCTTGCAAGGCGGGCGTCTCACCGATACTTCGACTAACGAGCGCGTACGCACAACTCAACGCGCAGCGGCACTTTCCCAGATAAATCTGAAGGATCTCTAAAGAAAGCTCATGGAAACCGAAACAGTTACGATTGAAAGCCGGAATGACTTCGCGCAATGGGCAATCGAGCGGGCACGGGCAATCGTCGCCGAGCAAGGTGGGAACTTGGCGATTGCAGCACGCGATATGGATGAACCGGCAATCGCTGCGACCGGAAACGCGCTCGGAGCCGCCATTGCAGAGGCTCTCCTTGAAGTCTTCGACGTTCTGGTGCCAAACGACGACGAATAGGCTGAGCTGCGGGCCCCGTCCTTTGCCCCACCTAAATGCTGAGCCATCCTCTTCGAAGGGATGCGCGAAACTTTCCCGTCAAAGTGGTATTATGCTATGTACTCTAGCTCTTCTGTGAGCAGGGTTTATCGGCACCAAGGCCCGACAGACCCCGGTTGGCCCTTGTCCGCCTCCGTCGACAGCCAGGCCGCGACATTTGCCGCGGCCTCGGCATTCCGTAAAGCAGGCCGTCAACTCATGAACGAGCAGCATCTTTAAACGCACCGAAGATTACGTGATGGCCAGCGGCGCGGCGGTAAAGTTAGCTGCCTTTGGCGACGGCTCTACTGCGCGGTGGCGTTCCAAAGATCATGCGCCATCTTGCGGAGCATGAGGGCCTCGGCCCAGCGGTCGGTCGTGTCGTTACCATCCCTTCCGGTTATCGCGTAAGGCTTCGGTCCCAGCTCACAGGTAAAGACCAGTTTGGCGTCTTCCGAAGCGCGCGCACGCCACGCGCGAAAACCGTACTCCCACCAGCCCAGGAAGAGATCGACCCACGGACGATGGTGCGGGAAGGAGATCTCGATCTGCACCTGTTCACGCGAGGCAACACGGCCGTGGAAGGCGTGCGCATTGGCAAGTATGCGCCGGATGGATGCATCGTCTTCCTTCGTAACCGGAAAAGCGAACTCGCGAGCGACGAGGAAGTGCGAGAGGTCGGCGAGGAGTGGCAGATCCGGTCGCCGATCGAGAAGGTCGAGCGTGAAGTACAAGTCCGTCGTCATCCGGTCGCGATGGGTTTCGATGAAAACGGGAATCCCGGCGTCCTGCGCAAGCCGCATCCAGCCGTCGAGGAGCGGTAGGCAATCCTCCACTCTTCTCAGGCGCACGTCGGGCTGCAAATTGATATGAGTGACCGGAAATTCTGCCGCGAGCTCCAGCGGCAGGCGCAAGTCCTCCACGGAACGCGGAAAGCACACGCCTTCGATCTTCAGCCCCCCGCCCCGGATCGCCTCATTGAGGCCGACAACATCCGATCGCTTCGTATAGTGGGCGCTGATGCCGTCGAAGCCCGCTTCCGCAATCATCTCGATGTTCTCTTCGAGGCTGCGCTCGTGGCCGTCGGTATGGCGGCGCTCCATGGCCCAGAGCGACTGAAAGAACAGCAACTCCTGCATCACGCAGCCCGCGCAGTTTTGAGAAGGGCCTTCAGATTGACCGCCGGGTCTTCCAAATCAGCAGCATCTGGATTGACACCCGCCATGATCAGTAGCTCCGCCAGCTTGATTTCCTTGGCAAGGCTGTTTCCGGTGCCAAGTCCTGCGGCAGCAACGAGGCGGCCGTCTTCGAGATAGAATTCAAGCACACCCGCGTCAAGCGAGCGGAGGACGATCTGATGCCGCGGCTGCGGCACGCCAGCGACCTGCAGGCCGAGATCATACTGATCCGACCAGAACCAGGGCATCGCAGCAAAGGTCTCGTTCGCACCGCACATATTGCGGGCGGCAGTCTCCGCCTGGTTGCGCGCGTTGCGCCAGCTTTCGAACCGGACATGGCCACCTCCCGGCTGGGCTACTGCGGCACAGTCGCCGGCAGCAAAGATATGTCGATCGCTCGTGCGCAGAAAGCTGTCCGTCAGAATGCCGTTATCCGTCGCAAGCCCCGCTGCTTGTGCGAGTTCAACGTTCGGCACGACGCCAATTGCAGCCACAACAATATCGGCGGGAACCTGCTTACCATCAGCCAGCACGACGCTATCGGATCTGACTTCAGCAACGCCCTGCCCGAGATAAAAGCCGGCGCCCTCCTCGACGTGGCGGGCGTGCAGGCTTTGCGCAAATCGTGCCGGCACAGCGCGACCGAGCGGCCTTGATGCAGCCTCGATAATGTTGACAGCAACCCCCTTGCCGCGCAACACCGCTGCAAGCTCCATACCGATCAGTCCGCCACCGATGATGGCGACGGTTCTGGCGCTCTCCACGCGTGAGAAGATCGTGGACGCGTCCGAGAAAGTCCGGAAATCAAGTGCCCGTTCCGCGCCGGGGCAGCACAACTGCCTGGGGCGCGCGCCGGTTGCAAGAAGCAATTTGTCATAAGCCAGCGCCTGTCCGTCGCTCAAAACGACGCGCCGCTCGTGCGGATCAATCCAAGACACCGATCTGCCGGGAAAATACTCGATGCCGGCAGCGTCCAGTGCCTCAGCGGAGCAGATCGCTTTCATCTGCACCGCCCCGTCCAGTGGTTTGGAGAGAGGCGGTCGCTCATAAGGCATGTTCGGCTCGGTGCCGACCATCGCAATGGCTCCGCCGTATTCAGCCTCCCGCAAGGCAAAGGCTGCGCGCGTGCCGGCTTCTCCGGCGCCGATAATGACGATCCCGCTCATGCGTTCTCCCCTTGAAAAGTGGCCGGCGCATGAAAGCGCCGGTCGGAAGGATCAGTTCTTATTTGTGTAGTCGGCCATGTTCTTCGGCGTGACGAGTTCGAAGGGCACCCAGACCTGCTTGTCGATGGCTTTGCCGCGCGCAAGTGCGACTGCAGAATCCACTGCACTTGCTGACTGGCTCTTTGCGTTCTGGAAGACGGTCGCATCAAGGTCACCGGCAGCCATTGCGGCAAGGGCGTCCTGGGTTGCGTCGATACCGATGACAATCACATCGTTCATAGAGACGCCCGCTGCCTTCAACGCTTGAACGGCGCCAATGGCCATTTCATCGTTATTTGCAAAGACGACATCGATCGGTTTACCCGCGGTGATCCAGTTCGTCGTCAGATCCATTGCCGTCGTGCGGTTCCAGGCGGCGGACTGCTCGTCCGCAATCGTGACACCCTTGCAATCTCCGGCCGCCAACGCTTCCTTGAAGGAGTTGGTGCGATCGCGCGAGGCCTGGTGAGCCAGATCGCCCATCAGAATATAGACCTGCGCATCGCTGGCCTTTCCCTTCTCCTTCAGAAGCGAACATGCCGCTTCTGCGCCAAGCCTGCCAGAATCCGTTTCCTTCGAACCGACATAGGCCTGCTTTTCCGGCAACTTGCCCGAATTGTCGGGTTCAAGGTTGAGATAGACCAGAGGAATGCCGGCTTTCTCCGCGGCTTCGCTGATGCCGGGGGCAGCAGACGTGTCTGTAAGCGTCATGACGATGGCATCGACACCGGCGGCTATGAAGTTGTTGACCTGGTTCAGCTGTTTGGAAATGTCCGTCTGGGCATCCTCCACCTGCACGCTGACACCATCGACCTGCGATGCCCGGGCAGTGATGCCTTCACGCAGAAGGGTCTGGAAGTTGTTGTCGAAGCTTTGCATCGAGACGCCGATGGTTTCAGCGAAGGCAGCACTTCCCATCATGGCGGCCAGAGCAGCCGCCAAGCACACTGATTTCATGTCATCCTCCGTAAGGTGCCGGATCACCCCGATTGCACTCCGGAAGCCCGATGGGCTATTGGCTGAAGCGCGGCCTAACCGAGGGCCACACGAACCTCTCCATCAACCACCTCGGCCGGATAGGTCTTGAGGTTCTCGCAGGCCGGAAGCCGCATGGCCTCCCCCGTCCGATAGTCGAAGGCGCCGGAATGTTTGGGACATTCCACCTCGAAGTCCATGACGAGCCCGTCCGCAAGATGGATCTTCTCATGGGTGCAGAGACCGGCCGTGCAGTAGATGCTGTCATCCGGTCCGCGGTAGATCGCATAGGTGCGGCCTTCATGATCAAAGCGGATCGCGCCTTCCTGTTCGATGTCTTCGAATTTGCATGCGGATACCCAGCTCATTTGGCAGCTCCCTGCAGTTCGGAGGAAGCCTTGCGGGCGGAGAGCCTTTCCTTGCGCTTGCGATAGCGTTCCTGCATGCGGGCCTCGCCGTCGGCGGAGCCGTCGTGCCAGGTCCCGAACCACTTATCGAGCGGGATCAGGGCATCGCCGTAGTTCACCTCGAAATACTTGTGGTGCAGGTAATGTGCATAGGCGTGGCTGTCGACGAGCTTGTCTTCACCCACTTCCACCTTGTCAAAGCCCACATGACCGGGGATTGCGCCGAAGCCCGCATAGTGAAGCTGATAGAGCATCAGGATCGGGTTTGACGGCAGAATGAGGTGATAAAACGCGGTCCCGAGATAAAGGAGATGTTCCACCGGATGCATCGACAGCGACGACCAGGGCGACGGATTCACCGAATTGTGGTGTACCGAGTGCACCCACTTGTAGAGGAACGGCGTGTGGATGAGCCTGTGGATGCAGAAGAAATGGAACTCATGGATGATAGGAACAACGAGAGCGACAAGCGCCAGTGTCCACGGATTTTCCGAAAAGCTCAGCCACGGCGCATAGCCATTGGCATGAGCCCAGAGCATCACGACCTCGATGCCCGTCCAGATCGTCACGCCCGACAGGAATGTACGCAACATGTTGTCGAGGTTCTGGCGATCAAACCAGAAGACGTTGTTCTTCTGATCAGCCGGGAATTTGCCATTGTACTTGAAGCGGTTTTCCTGCCGCTTCAACACATAGAGATGAAGCTCGAAGGCTCCGTAGAACAGGAACACGCAAACTGCGTTTACCGCATAGAGCCAAAGTGCCCACCCAACACTCAACGTCTGCAGCGTCTCGACCGACGGAACGATCAAAGCCCAATAGGCGACGGCAGAAGCCGCGAAGATGACGTTCCAGGGGAAGAAATAGTGCGGCAGCCACTTTGCGATTGCCATCAGCTTTGGGGGAAAGACGAACAGCGGCGCAGTCTCGACCGGCTTGTTCGGCGCCCAGTCGCCTCGCTTGTTCCGCGTCCCGTATTTCAGGTCGTCCATGGCGCTCTCCTTCGGCAAATCCTTTTACGGAAAGGAGTGGCCAAGCGCCTGAATCCGTTTCGTTTCCCTTGAAACGCCGGCTCTCCTCCCGCTTTTGAAACTAGCAGGAGACACTGAAACCTGCGAAGACTTCATTGATCAAAATAGATCAAAGGCTTTCGGCGGTGATCGTGATGAAGCGAATGGGGTTACGGTCAGGCTCGATTTTCGTAAGACCGACGCGGTGCAGCACGATATCGAGGGCGCGCTGCGCCTGTGCTTCGGGCGCCTGATCGAGCACCACGTCCATGATGCCGTCGCGCAGCGCCGTGCGGGTGTAGTCGGTCAGTTCGTGACCGACGAAAAGAATGTCTCTGCCCCGGTCGCTGCGGCGGAGAACGTCGATCAAGGCGGAATTCGCGCCACCGGCATTATAGAGCCCGACGAGGTTCGAATACTTCTCCATCGCCATGATCAAGGTCTCCGTACTGAACCGCTCCTCGTCACGGGTAAAGCCGAGCCACTCGAAGTTGATCGAACCGGGGTGATCACGGAAGTACTCGGAAAAGCCGCGGATCCGATCGCGATGTACCTGGTAGATAGGGTGGCAAAGGGCGACAACCGGCCCCTGCGACCGAACCATGCGGCAGATGAAATGGGCCGCCGTGCGGCCGGCGGCATAGTTGTCTATTCCGACAAATTCGACGTGATCCTCAGACGCGCGCGTAACCACATGGACGATAGGGATACCCTGCGCTGCCACAGCTTCCACCGCCGCCTTGACCAGCGGGCTGTTGGGGACGGCGAGTATAAGCCCAGCTCGCGGATAGTCCGCCGCTGTGATTGCGCGAGCGATTTCCTGCGGGTTCATTTCCTCGACGAAGCGCCTGTGGACGACGACCAGCGGATCAATACTGTGGGCAATCTGTTCGAATGCCTTGGAGAGCCGCCGATAAAACGTGGTTTCCGGACGGACCATCAAAACGTCAACCCGCAGCAGGCCGCGATGCGTATCGGGAAGGACACGCGGATAATCCAGACTGCGCGCGGCAATAACGACCTTCTCGACCAGTTCCGGCCTGACGCCCCCTCGCCCGTTCATCACTCGCTCGACGGTGGCCGTCCCCACCCCCGCCTCGCGGGCAATATCCGTGTAATTCGCCCTGCTCATGTTCCCCCCGCGTGTCGCGGAATTATCCAATGGGCACCGCCGTTTTGCAATCTTGCCCTTAGTTCGAACCAACGTGGGCCGATCAAAGAGCTGCTGTCAATCGAGGCCGCCGTTCAAAGCTGGAGGGTCATCTCCACCATCGTTGGCTTAAAACCCACAGACGCGAAGAGACGTTGCCCGGCGTCGTTGCGATGCGCCGTCGACAAGACGATCTGCGTGGCCCCACGCCCTCCCAATTCGCCGACCATTGCCGCCAGCAACGCTCGACCGGCTCCTCGTCGACGGTGGCGCTCCTCGACGAAGATGTCATGGATGACGCCAGCCGGCCCACGCAGTGACATATAATCGGATCCCTCAAGACCCGCATAAGCGTATCCGACGACCCTTCCATGGATCTCGGCAACGAGGACCACGACGTCTGGCTTGTCGAGTTGACTTCTCAGGTGGCTCGAATATGCCGTCGGCGTTCTAGGACCTCCGGCGATAAAGCGTCGCTCATCCCAGCCGTGGTGGATCGAGACAAGCTCCGCTCCGTACATGCCAAGGAGATCGATGTCTGCCTTTGTGGCTGGCCTCAAGGTCGTCTCAAACTCGTCGCTGGTTTCCGGTTCCATTTTGCTTTCCAGTTCCATGCTTTGCAGGCTCATTCGCCGCGGTAGCGAAGCGCCTCGACCAGCACCGAAAACGCGGCCGAAGTTTGCCGCCTGCTCGGGCAGTATAGATGATAGCCCGGAAATGGCGGGCACCAGTCGTCGAGCACCCGGACCAGCCTGCCGCTCGCAAGATGGTCGGCGACCCTATCCTCCATGACGAAGCCCAGGCCGAAGCCATCCATGCTTCGTCCCCGACACTATGTCCACTATCCGCGAGATCCTGCCATTGATGCGATCGGGCGTGCCCTTGAGGGCTCGCGCCTCGTGACGATCGTAGGCCCGGGCGGCGTCGGCAAGACGAGATTGGCGCTCGCAATCGCTGGCCGACTGACCGCGGCTTATGAACATGGCGTCTGGTTCGTTGATCTGGCGACTGTGAACGATGAAACGCTCGTACCGACGTCGATCGCCACGGCGATGGGATTAAGGGTTCACTCGGCGAATATCAAAGCCGCGATCGCCGCCTTCGCGGCCGACCAGGATTTCATGCTTGTCCTCGACAACTGTGAACATGTTGTCGAAGCAGTGGCTGCTTGCGCAGACGCGTTTCTGGCTGCTGCAGCAAGGGTGCATTGGCCGAAACGGGGAACGTCTTCCGTCCTCCTGTCTCGAGCCGCCTCATGCATGATGGGCCGCTTGTACGCGACCCACTATGCTCGGTACCCGCTACGGTTTAGTGTGCGACAAGCACCATTTTCTGGTTTACCAGCTCCTTGATACCTGCTCCTGCGAGTTCGCGACCGTAGCCGGATCTCTTCACCCCGCCGAACGGAAGCTCCGGTCCAGTGAAGGAAGACGTATTGATCCATACCGAGCCGGTCTCGACCTGCGACGCGAGGGATTTCGCCCGCTCAACGTCAGCAGTGAATATCGCCCCCGAAAGGCCGAAATTCGAGTCGTTTGCGATCCTGACGACATCATCATCATTTTTGATCACATGTACCTGCGCCACGGGGCCGAAGAACTCCTCGAAATAGGCGGGGTTGTCTCGAGACACATTGGTCAGGATGGTCGGCTTGTAGTAGGCCCCCGGTCCGTCGATTGCGCTCCCACCAACCAGCACCTTGGCCCCGGCCTTCACTGCTCGCTCGACCTGTCCTGCGATATCGTCACGAGCCCCGATCGACGACATCGGCCCCAATCCGACAGATTCATCCATGGGGTCGCCGATCTTCGTGTTCGTGAACTTGTCGGCTAGCTTCTTCGTGAATTCGTCGGCAACCTTCTCGTGGATGAGGAAGCGCTTCGCACCATTGCAGACCTGGCCGCACCCGCGAAGCCTGGCCTCGACCCCAGCGGCGACCGCCTTGTCCAGGTCGGCATCGTCGAGAACGACGAAGACGTCGCTCCCGCCAAGTTCCATCACTGATTTCTTGAGGTTCTTGCCAGCGTTGGCCGCCACGATACTGCCAGCGCCCTCGGAACCTGTTAGAGCCACGCCCTGGACGCGATAGTCGGCGATGAGCTTCGAAATCTGATCTCCCGTCGCGAATATGTTCGTCCAGGCGCCCTCAGGTGCGCCCGCCTCGGCAAGAAGCTCCTCGAAGGCCACCGCAGCCTGCGGAACCATGCTGGCATGCTTTGCGAGCACGGGATTGCCGATCGCGAAGTTCGGTCCCGCGACGCGGATCAGCTGATAGAAAGGGAAATTCCAGGGCTCGACAGCAACGACGACGCCGATTGGATGGTACTCCAGCCATGCCTCGCCCTTCGGTGTGGTCACCTTCTCGCGTGCTAGAAAGGCTTCGGCATTGTCGGCATAATACTGGGCGATGTCGGCGGTTATCCGCACCTCGGTCCGCGCCTCGTTGATCCGCTTGCCCATTTCCAGGGTAAGAATGCGCGCCAGGTCGTCGACGCGCGCGCTAGCCAGCTCTGCAAACCGGCGCAGGACCTCAAGACGAGGCCCCCGGTCGCCCTTGCACCATGGCGACTTGTAGAGGGAGTGTGCCAGCGTGAGCGCCCTCTCGATTTCTTCATCGCTGTGGTTGTTGAATGTCTTGAGAACCTTGCCGGTCGCAGGATTTACGCTCTGATAAGCCATGTCATTCCTCCTTTTGATGTCTGGGTCGGACCAGATCTTGGGAACTGCGGCGCGCATTCCCGGAGCACTGCGCTCCATCGAGAGCCGCGATCAGTGGAAGGCGGTGTGGTAGCGGGTTTGATCGGCGGATCAGAATTCCTGTGCCGTCGGCCGCAACACGATCTCGTTGATGTCCACGTCGGCAGGCTGCTCGATGGCGAAGGTGATTGCCCTGGCAACCGAGCTTGCAGGGATTGCCGACTTGTAGAATTCCATGACCGCGCCCTGTGATGTGCCGCTGGTCGTGTGCTTGAGGTCGCTATCGACCGCGCCGGGCTCGATCGAGGTCACCCTTATCTTGCTGCCTATCTCCTGGCGCAGCCCTTCAGAGATAGCACGAACGGCAAATTTGGTGCCGGAGTAGACCGTGCCACCAGGTGCGAAAACCTTGACGCCCGCAACAGAGCTGATGTTGATGATGTGGCCAGCTTCCTGTTTGATGAACATCGGGAGAACCGCGGCAATACCGTAGAGCGTCCCCCTGAGGTTGACGTCAATCATTGCGTCCCATTCGTCCGTGTTCACTTCCGCCATCGGGCGGATGGGCATCAGCCCTGCGTTGTTGATAAGGACGTCCAGCCTTCCGAAGTCGGATGCCACCGCATTCACGACCGAGTTGAACTGGTCCTTGTTGGCGACGTCCAGCTCATAGCCCTTCGCCTTGCCGCCGGAGTTGGAAATTCTGGCAGCGACTTCGTCGAGCTTTCCGCGCCGACGCGCAGCGATTGCGACCTTCGCCCCCTTTTGAGCAAGCATCTGCGCAGTCTCGGCGCCCAGCCCCGTACCACCTCCGGTGATCAGCACGACTTTCCCTTCGATATTGGTTGTCATCGTCTTTGCTCCTTTCCTGAAGTTAGCAATTGCGAGTCTGCGGGCATGAGGTCGATGGCCGATACGGCGGCTTGCGCGACAGCAATGTCCTGCTCCACCGATCCGGCGCTTGCGCCAACGGCGCCGATCAAACGACCGTCACGGATGACAGGAAGTCCGCCACCGAAGATGACGACGTTGCCGTCATTGCTCTGATCAATACCGAAGAGCGGCTCGCCGGGTTGCGCCAGCTTTGCCAGGTAGTCAGTTTTCTTGTCGAAGAGCCTCGTCGTGACAGCCTTTTTGATGGCCAGATCGATACTACCGATCAGCGCGTCGTCCTGACGGACGAAGGCGATCAGATGTCCACCGGCGTCGACTACGGCGACATTGTAGGCAATGGCAAACTCCGCCGCCTTTGCCTCTGCCGCTGACAGCATCAGTTTGGCGTCATCCAGCGTAAGGGTAGCGATTAGCCTGGTCATCTTGCGTCCCTTGGATTTCCGATGGGAGGGCATCGTCCGAGCGAACCGCCCGACAAGCCGGAACGTTCGGACGATGCGTGTCCGTCGTTTTGAATTGGATGCAGGCTAACATCTCATTCTGGCAACGCACGCTAAACGCCGTCAATGCGCGTGAAATCCGGCATGCCATCTCTCTTGCTCGACTTAACAACGCCCATCGTGCGAAGGGAACGGGTCTTCAGCACCAGTCGTTCAGGAGCTGTGTTGCAGCTACCCAACGTCATTCGCATGCCGGGAAGCGACCGATCGCCTCGTCGTTCTTGAAAAGGGGCCGTCGCGTTCGACCAGCGTACGCGTCCGGCCGTTCCCGGAATTTCGCGATGATAAGCGCCCTTTAACAGGCCGCCCTCGGCCGGCAAGCGTAGGCTTTTCTCGAGCAAGTGTGCACCACACGGGCTTTACCGAGGTTTTTCCCGATGGCCGACAGAGCTGACTTCAGTACTATCAGCAGCCCGGTTTCCGCCGCGCTTCGTGAAATCCCCGGTGAGGCGTTTCCCCGCCTCACGTCCGATATGGTGGAGCGCATTATCCCGTTCGGACGCAAGGATCGTTTCGATGGCGGCACGTATCTGTACGAGGTCGGCGATCGGGAGGTTGATTTCTTCGTCATTCTGAACGGATCTGTCGACGTTTTCGAAAGCGACGGACAAGGCGGACATGCGCTTATCGCCACACACCGCGAAAACCAGTTCACCGGGGAACTGCATCACTTGAGTGGCCGGGCGGTTCTCGTTTGTGGGAGAGCGACCGTTTCCACGTCCGTCATTCGTCTTTCCCGTCCATCACTACTGAGGCTGGTCAGCGCTGAACCGGATATCGGAGAGATCATCCTGCGCTCGTTCATCCTCAGACGTGCAAGGCTTCTCGAGCATGCCGAAGGCGGAACCGTGGTCGTGGGTAGTTGTCGCGCCGGAGATACGGTCCGCATCCAGACGTTTCTCGAAAGGAACGGCTATCCATATCGCTGCCTGGACACCGACACCGATGAAGTTGCGCGAGCGGCAATGGAATCCTTCCATGCCGATACCGACAACTTGCCGATCGTTGTTCTCAATGGCGTCAAGGTGCTCACTCGACCAACCAACCGTGATCTTGCCGAGGGTCTTGGGATCACGGAGCGCCTGAACCCCTCACATTTATACGACGTGGTTGTTGTTGGTGCCGGGCCGTCCGGCCTCGCCGCGGCGGTCTACGCAGCATCCGAGGGACTGGACACGCTCGTCCTGGAGGCGGTTGGCCCCGGCGGGCAGGCGAGCACGAGTTCGCGCATCGAGAACTACCTCGGATTTCCGATGGGTATTTCGGGACAGGACCTTGCGAGGCGCGCTCAAATTCAGGCTCAGAAGTTCGGCGCTCGGTTCGTCGTCGCCGACCCGGCGTGTCGTCTCGATTGCACCTGCTATCCGTTCGGGGTGCATCTGGAGGGTGGCTACGTGGTGTTTGGCCGATCTGTCGTCGTCGCAACTGGCGCGCGCTACCGCCGATTGGACATTCCCGATTCTCTGCGCTTCGAAGGAAGAGGAGTTCACTACGCGGCCACCTCGATCGAGTCGCAGCTTTGCGAAGGCACCGAAGTCGCGGTTGTGGGCGGCGGGAATTCCGCCGGGCAGGCCGCAATCTTCCTGTCCGCAGCGGCCCGTCACGTGCATCTGATCGTTCGGGGCAATGGCCTGTCTGACACCATGTCGGACTATCTTGTCGCGCGCATCGCCGTATCCCCACGGATCACGCTGCACACTCTAAGCCAGATCACCTCGCTTGTCGGCGGAAACTACCTTTCCAGCGTCCGATGGCTGCAACACGGTAAACACGAGTTCGAGCAGCCTATTTCAAACCTGTTTCTGATGATCGGCGCTATCCCAAACACCGACTGGCTGGATGGCTGTATCGAACTCGACAATCGTGGCTTTATCCTCACCGGGCACGACAACAATGGTGCGCCCAGGAATTCGCCCTATGCCACCAGCGTTCCTGGCATATTCGCGGTTGGCGACGTCCGTGCCCAATCGGTGAAGCGTGTTGCCTCAAGTGTCGGCGAGGGATCAGTCGTGGTGCATTCAATCCACGGCTGGCTGACGAATAATCCGGTGACCCGCGAAACCGCGAGTCAGCCGATGGGTGTTTGAGCATCGCCTTGGCAACTCGCTATGTACTCTGAGCGCGTCCAAAATTCCGCAACTCCGTCAAGAGATTTCCGGCTCTCTGCAGGTCGGGAGTATCGAACCCATCTATGAACTGGCCATAAACTGGTTCGAGAACGCTCTTGGCGTCATCGATCTGCAAACGGTCTCTGAGCAGGATAGCAAGGTCAGTTGCACTACGGATCCGCCATCCCCACGCACCGTTTTCTTCCGCCGCTTGCAGCGATTGACGCAAAGTGAAAAGTGCTTCTTCGTCGCGCCCAATCGATCGTTCCTTGACAGCCCTTAGGCGCAATAACTCGGGCACCATTGAACGCTGCGGTCCGATATCAAACAGATAGTTGAGAATCCGTGCTGCTTCGTTGACATGTCCGATTGAATAAAGGGCGCGTATCAGGAGCGCGTAGTAGACATGACGTCCTAATTGCCGAAGGCCGGTGCGGAGTTCGTCAAACGCCCTCATAGGCCCATCCGGGTCATCTCGATCACCCGAAAGAACGTAGAGCGCTTCTGCGTAGCAGTTGGCCACCGGGATCCATGTCGGCATGCCGTGACGATAAATCGTATCTTTCAGTTGCTCGGCGTAGTACGTGCCCAGAGCCCATTCCTGACATTCGCTTAGAATGAAAAGCGCTCCGTGGGTATAGCACGATATGAGGGTCCATCCGTGATGGACTTCCAGAGCTTCATGCGCGCAAAGCTTAACCGTACTCAGACCCGTTCCGGGCCTGACAGAGCCCAGCCATTGTAGCGCGCCAAGCGTCGTTTCGCTCCTGATCTTCGGATCGAGATCAAATCGAGAACCTGTCCCATCGGAGAAACCCCGCACCTCCTGACTCAACTTCTTCATCCTGGCAATTGCTGGTGGATATTGGCAGTGAATGATCTCTAATTCTGTAAGAAGAATCTCATGCTCCCAGCGCGCCGCACGGTTGTTCGATCGTTCAGCAACACGCTTCAGTTCCTTAAGAATCTTCCTGGCCTCGATCTGGTTGCCGGGCAGAAGCCGATATCTCGCCAGCGCACCCAAACCTTGGCACTCGGCATTGGTATCGCCGATTTGACGCGAAAGCCTGATTGCGGTTTCGAAGATCTCGATCGCTTTTCCAGCGTCAGCCGATACGTAGCTATTAACGACTGCAAGCCCCACGACGAGCTTAAGCTTCAGAGCCGTGTCCTTGCAGCCAATGCGATCGAACTCGGCAAGGGCCCGCTCACAGTTCCTTCGCGCCTCTTCGCTCAACGACAGTTCATGCCATAGAGGTACGCCGGATGCGACCAATTGGATACCGAGCAGCGGATCGCCTCGAAGAAACAACGCCCATCCGATGGCTCTGCGCAAATCGTCGGCATGGCCGGCATAGGCAGCGTGCCATTGTCGCGCCGGAAGCCTTGCGCGGTCGGCGTTCGCGCGAGCAAATATACCCAGCATAAGGCGGGCGTGTGCTCCTGACATCGCAGGCAATTCCCCGGAGGTTTCCAGCAGGTTGCCCGCGAACGCGCGAGTACTGTCTAGAAGGCGATATCGCATCGCTCCTGCAATCTGTTCGACACTCAGCATAGACTTGGCGCGTAGCCCGGCGATAGCATCAAAAACGGTTGTTGGATCGAGGTCAGAAACGACGCTCACAACCGCGTCGATATCGAACGTTCCCATGAAGATCGAGATGGAACGCAGCACGGCCGCCTCGCTCTTGGAGAGGAGCCCGTAGCTCCATTCCAGCGTCGCGAGCAGGGTCTGTTGACGAAGAGGACCATCCTGCTCAGCTCCAACCAGTGTGGCAAAGCGATCATCAAGTTCCTTGAGAACGCCGGCAGCACTTCGGCTTGTGAGCCGAGACGAGATTAGCTCGATTGCGAGAGGCGATCCATCGAGCCGCCTGCATATCTCGGCGACCGCAGAAGCATCTTCATCCTCAATCGTGTACTTCCCCTTCTCGGACGCTCGTTCGACAAGAAGTTGCGGTGCCGAATACTGAACCACCTGTTCGGCCGTGTAGGTCCGGCCAGCCGGCGGAACCTCCAAAGGAGCAAGCCAGAAGACCTCTTCCCGCTTCGCCCGGAGAGCCTGGCGGCTCGTTGCGACGATCCTAACGTCCCTCGTGTTTGCGAGGATGACGTCGCAAAGATGCGCGACGGCGTTGAGCACATGCTCACACGTGTCCAGCAAGAGCAAAGCCTTCCGTCGAGCGAGGATCGACGAGATCGCCTCAAGTCGATCCTGATTTGCTGAGCTTATGCCAAGTGCGGCGGCAACCGAGGGAATGACGAATTCCTCGCCGGTCGCACGAGAGAAGTCGATGAAGGTGACGAGGCCTCCCTCCTCGTCTTCGATGAGTTGCACGGTGGCGACGGCCAACGTTGTCTTTCCAATGCCGCCGGGGCCAACGATCGTCGTCAGACGGTTAGCGGCAATCTTGTCTCGCAGCTCGGCGATTTCGGCATCGCGCCCGATCACCGTACCCAACTCGGGAAAGCGGGTGTTGGCCACAACAGGGAGATCCGCGATGCTCTGCATCTCTCCGGACGGTATCTGATCGCTTAGCCAGTAGCCGCGGCCTATCAGTGTCCTGATATAGTCCTCCGCGGGAGAATACTCCCTCAGCGCTCGCCTCAGCGAGGCGATTGTCACTTTCAGATTGGCTTCATGGACAAAGATGCCGGGCCACGCAGCGTCGTAGAGTTCTTCCTTTCGAACCAACTCGCCCTTCTTCCGGGCCAAGGTTACGAGCATCTCCATTGCCCGACCGCCAAGCTGAACCTCCTCGGAGCCGCAGAACAAGCGACGCTGCTCCCTGTGAAGGCTAAAGGGGCCAAAAGCGACCACCTCGTACGGTTCCGTTGATGCCATGTGTTCCTCTTCGCGCGCTTTGGTCGGCCGCACAAAAAAATATGTCGAGGTCACTATCGCGCGAGCGGATACGGTAATTTCAGTTCGCCACGCAGTGGGCTGTCTGCCAATGGATGCTACAAATAGACCAATCTACCGCAATTGGTTCTTGCGTATCACCACCATCGCTCGCCGGCAAATTCTGCCGATGCAACTCAATGCCGTGTCGTTTGCTCTAATTCCATTGCCCCGCCGCTATTTGGGCTAACCAGCGGCTCGGTATTCCCGAAAGCAGTCGGGCGGTCGTAGTATTAACTCATTTGATGAGACTGAGTCACCTCCACCAAGTGGCAACCCCAAGCCCACCTTGTATGTCATTCGTTTTCGAACAGGTTATTGAATCGACTGGGCTGTGACCGAAGGTATTGCTTCGGGACCTGTACCTTGCCGCCAAGCTGCGCGGCGGCATGCCAGGGCCAGTTTGGATCGAACAGGATGGTCCTGGCAAGCGCCACCATGTCCGCATCACCCGTTCCGACGATAGCTTCAGCCTGCTCAAAACCTGTAATAAGCCCAACCGCGACCACGGGTATCTTGACTTCTTTCTTGACCGCGCGGGCAAACGGCACCTGATATCCCGGCCCGATCGGAACATGTTGGGCAGGATGCAAGCCGCCGCTGGAGACGTGTATGGCATCACAACCCCGCCGCTGCAGTTCCGCGGCGAAGTGAAGCGTTTGCTCCACATCCCAGCCTCCCTCGACCCAATCAGTGGCGGACAGCCTGATCGAGACCGGCATCTCAGCGGGTGCCACCGAGCGGACGGCATCGAATATTTCGAGAGGAAAGCGCATCCGATTTGCCAGCGATCCGCCGTAATCGTCGTCCCTGCGATTGCTTAGTGGAGAGAGGAACTGGTGAAGGAGATATCCGTGAGCCGCATGGACCTGGATCAGATCAAGGCCGAGCTTGACGGCGCGCTTTGCTGCCGCTGCAAACGCATTCCGAACAAGCTTCAATCCCTCCTTGTCCAGGGCCGCGGGATTGAACATGCCCTTGTTGTACCGAAGTGCCGACGGCGCAAATGTTTGCCACCCGAGCGCTTCGGATGGTGAAATCTGTGCTCCACCCTTCCAGGGAACTTCAGTCGACGCTTTCCGACCCGCATGGCTGAGCTGAACTCCGATGGGCATATCCGTCCAGCGACGGATACTCTCAAGTATAAGTCCCATCGCCGCATAGCACCGCTCGTTCCACAAGCCGAGATCCGCATAGGTTATACGCCCCTCAGGAAGGACGGCGGTTGCCTCTATGGTCAGCAAAGCCGCGCCGGACAACGCCAGCTTCCCAAGATGAATGAGATGCCATTCGTTCATACAGCCCTCTTCGGCCGAGTATTGGCACATCGGGGCGATCACTATGCGATTAAGTAGGTTTAGGCTCCCAATTTTAATGGGTTTGAAGAGAGACGCTGTGGGCATTAGCTTCACTCCGTGTCATTCGATGCGCTTTGCGAAAGACTGCAGTTTGACGCATTTTGAGGCTCGGCACCCCAAGATCGGGAGCCGCCTCGCCCGGGATTCGCGTACGGTTGCGGAAGCTCCGACCAACGGAAACGACCTCGACCCGCGCCCCAACTTGCAAATCGATTTGGAGGGGTCGTCACTCTCACCGGCCATCAGCGATCGAATTCCTCGACAAGATCAAAAACTACGCCGGCAGCGTCTCCGTCGCGCGTAAAATATTGTCAAAGCCCGTGAAATCTCCATCGCGCGCAAGCGCTCGCATCCTGGGAAACGAACCCAGCCGATTATTTACCGCATTTAACCTCCGTTGCCCGCGATGTCCTGTATTATCAGTGTGTGAACTTATGTGGATTTCACCGTGCCCACGAGGGCAAAGCCATTGAGGGGAACCGAAATGGGATTTCACGGCAGGAATGGCTATTTCGGCTTTGGGCCATATCGCCTGAATCCGGCGGCAAGGGTTCTGTTGCGAGACGATGATCTGCTTGCAATTGGTAGCCGCGCCTTCGACATCCTTGTTGCTCTGGTCCAAAATCACGGGCGCGTCCTTTCCCAAGCGGAACTTATGGCGTTTGCATGGCCCGGCCTCAATGTCGAAGCCTCAAACATACGAGTGCAAATGACACATCTGAGGCGCGAAATCGGCTGCGGCGAAAACGGCAATCGCTATATCGTCAGCGTGGCAGGTCGCGGTTACAGTTTCGTCGCCCCGGTCAAATGGGAGGACACTGCCGAACTCGAAAAAACCGTCTATACACACTTGAACCACAGTGGATCCGTCGCAACGACAACCGCCTTCCCGCCTCCGTTGAGCCATCCGGTCGGCCGCGACGAGAACGTTTCCAAACTTTCGCAGATGGTGGCGGAGCGCCGGTTCGTCACAATTGTGGGGACGGGCGGAGTCGGCAAAACGACACTCGCCATTTTAGTGGCGCACGCGCTACCCACGTTCGAATATGCCTATTTTGTCGATCTTGGCACGATCGATAATGAAACGGCGGTATTGGGAGCGGTAGCCTCGGCTCTGGGAATTCCCCTTTCAGAAGAGGATACCATAGGCGACATTGCCGGCCACCTGTCGTCACAGCGCGCCCTGGTGGTTATTGACAATTGCGAACACGTTATAGACGCCGTGACAGATATCGTGGGGTCGCTTCTGCGGCATAGTGCCAATGCGCATATTCTCGCCACGAGCCGGGAAGCCTTCCGTTTGCCCGGCGAAGGAGTTTATCTTCTCCGCCCACTTGCGGTTCCTCCTCATGCAGGTCGGTTGACCCTCGCAAAGGCGCTGCTTTGGCCGGCGATCCAGCTCTTCGTGGACCGTGCGATCGATAGCGGCTACCTGGAGCCTATGGGCACCGAGGAAGTAGCAACAATAGCGACCATCTGCAGACGGTTGGACGGCAATCCGCTGGCGATTGAACTCGTGGCAAGCCGCATGGGACCTTATGGCTTAGAGAGAGTTGCAGAACTATTGGACAATCAGCTCACCTTACGATGGAGAGGCAGCCGCCACGCCAGCGCACGCCATCAAACAGCTGAAGCGATGATGGATTGGAGTTACGCTCTCCTGTCCGAACCCGATCAACAGGTATTCAGGCGACTGTCGGTGTTTGCGGGCGAATTCTCCGTTGATGCTGCCATCGCGATCCTGGAAGACGATGGCCACGGGCACGCAGACATCATTGAATCGATCGGCAACCTTGTCGACAAATCTCTCCTTTCACCTCATCCGGGAACAGGACCTGCGCACTTCATGTTGACGGGGATCGCTAGGACCTATGCCGCGTATAAGCTCCTTGCCACGGGGGAGCGCGCCCTCATCGAGGAACGCCGATCTTTGTACCAAGCCCAAGCGCCCCGACAGCGCCGCGGAAGCATGGCTGTCTCTTCGCATAACGGACGGGCGATTCAACTCCAAGCGTAGTGAACCATTCTTGCAATTCCAGCGTTCGGGCAGCGACTTACGATTGCCCGACCTATTTGACACGCGCTACCGGCGGCCCGCCTCGGCGCCGCCGGTTTCTGATTGACCAATTTTCCATCGGGACCAGACACAGACTTTGAGAAGACGCATACGCACGTCTAACCACGCAATAATCGCAGGATTTAACCGCAATTAATATGCGTCCGAGCCTCCCTTGGATGATTATTCCCGGTATCGCCATTGAGAGCACCTATCGGAGGATGTCGGATGTCCCGAACTCTTGGACTTCTCTTCAGCGCCCTGGTGGCGTTCGCAACCACATGTCCCGACGCTGTCGCGGCGGATCTCAAAGCCAAGACCGTCGTCCTTGTTCACGGCGCTTTCGCCGACGGATCGTCCTGGCAGAAGGTCATCCCTCTCCTGGAACGAGCCGGACTGAAAGTCATCGCCGTCCAAAATCCACTGGAATCTCTGGAAAGCGACGTGGCCTTCACGGAGCGAGCGATCCGTGATGCCGAAGGGCCTGTCGTGCTCGTCGGTCATTCGTGGGGCGGCGTCGTCATCACCGAAGCGGGCGATGCTCCGAAGGTCAAGTCATTGGTCTATGTGGCTGCCTATGCGCCTGATGTCGGAAAATCGCTGGTGGACGTCGCCTCCAAATATCCGGCCCAAGAAAGCAGAAAAACATACATCAAGGACGAGGACGGGTTTCTCAAGATAAGCGATGACGGTATCGCCAGATACTTCGCGGCCGGGCTGCCTCCGGAAGAGCAGAGGCTCGTTGCCGCTGTTCAAGGACGGCTGCACGCGAACGCCACCACCACGCCCGTCAGCCATGCCGCCTGGCGCGACAAACCGTCGTTCATGGTTGTGGCGACTGAGGATCAGATCATCGCTCCCGATTTACAGAGGGATCAAGTGAAAACCGCGAAAGCCGAGATGGTCGAAGTGCCATCTGGTCACGTCGCGATGCTGTCTCATCCGAAAGAGGTTGCGGATCTCATTGTGAGGGCCGCTCAATAGACTGGCAATCGTGACAACGGCACAGGCAGAGCAGCAATGAAATTCCGATCGCTGGCGAGCCCAACCACTGCGGCCGTCCGCCGGCGCACAGATCTTAACCGCACCAGATCAGGAGATCGCCATGAGCAAAGGTAACGTTCTCGTCGTTGGCTCAAACGCCACCCGGATTGAAATTCAGGGAGGTGGCACCGGTCCGACCGGCCAATATCTAAACGAAACAGTGGTGCCAGCGATGGCCCTTGTTGACGCTGGATACGAGATCACGTTGGCTACCCCCGACGGCACCAAACCGCACATCGATCCCGTGTCGGACGTAGCGCAACATTTTGACGGCGACGAAGCTGCCTACAAGCGCGGGCACGCATTTTTCAAGGACCATCGAGCGATGAACGATGTTAGGACCTTGCGATCGGTGATAGAGGGCGGGCTCGATCGCTATGCTGGCCTGTTTGTGCCTGGCGGCCAGGCACCGGTCGTCGATCTCATGCAGGACGCTGATCTCGGCGAAATCCTGCGGCACTTTCATGCACGCGGGAAACCAACGGCCCTCCTTTGCCACGGGCCTATTGCCTCGCTCGCCGCGCTACCCCACGCAAGGGAATATCGGGCCGCCCTGATTGCAGGCGACATTTCCAAAGCGTCCGAACTCGCTAGGGGCTGGCAGTATGCCAGCTACAAGATGACGGTGTTCTCAGCCAGCGAAGAGAAACCAATCGAAGAGCAGATTCTCCATGGCAAGCTTTATTTCACGATGCCCGACGCGCTGAGCATGGCGGGTGGCGAAGTCACAACGAACCCGGTCGACTTCTCCCCGCATGTGGTGGAAGACCGCGAGCTTATCACAGGTCAGAATCCCCGATCGGATCATCCCCTTGCAGCGAAATTGATCGCCGCCCTCGACCGAGTGACGGTTTCGGCCTGAATTGATGAAGTGCGGTGCGGCATGAAAGGTGTTGGTGCACCTTCCATGCCGTTGTCCAGACCCACAACCTGTCATATGCCCCAACGACTCGCCCACGTGCGGTCAATCAGGAGCTTTCGGCATGACGCAAACGCCGACCAAGATCATCGCTATCCTGACCGCTCACCTTGGCAAGGCGCCCGAGCTGCGAGCATTGCTCATTGGCATGGCGCCACTTTGTAGAGCCGAGCCTGGCAATCTACGTTGGGATGTATGGTGCGACCGAGCGCATGGCGAGCGCTACATACTGGACGAACTCTACCTGGACGCAGCCGCCGTCGAGGCGCATCGCATGACACCCCACTATCAAGCTTATCTCGGCAAGATTCCTGAACTCGCTGAGCGAACGGCATGGGTCCTGGAGACGGTAGCAATCGGATAAGTGCTTGTCGGCTCCGCGCCGCCCCTGACGGTCGCGGCGCGGGTGAGCAATTATTCCACCGCACGTGACCGGCGATGCTCTAGGCAAGGATAGGTCTCCTCACCCAGTCGCCACCCGTAGCAAATTCTAAGGTCGTGAACAGGATCGAACCGGAAACAATCTGCGCGAATAGCTATGTACCTGCTAACGCTTATCTTCTTTGTTCGCCTGTGGCGCCGGTTCCCTTCGATATGTCACGACTTTCTAAGTACAAACGGGAACATGTTTCGATTGTGAAGGGTCCGTCGCGCGTTGGTGGCGAGAACCTCACCTTCACTCACTGAGGATCGGGAGTCATATTATGTTGCGCTTGTCGCCATACACATTCGTGTGTATGGTCCGGGAATGAAGAGCGGTGATATCATTGTGGCCCTGCAAAAGGATGGCTGGTACGATTTCGCCACCAAGGGCAGCCATGTCCAGTTTAGGCATCCCGAGAAACCTGGACGCGTCACTGTTCCACACCCGAAAAGGGACATCCCAATCGGAACACTGAAGAGTATCGAGAAACAAGCCGGACTTAAACTGAGGTAGCGAACATGCGCAACTATATCGGATTGATCCATAAGGACGCTGACAGTGATTACGGCGTGTCCTTTCCCGATTTTCCTGGCCTGATCACTGCTGGAACGGACCTCGACGATGCGCGAGCTATGGCCGAAGAAGCCTTAGCCCTACACATTGAAGGTCTAGCCGAAGACGGCGAAGCAATTCCCGAACCCTCCACACTGGAGGCGGTGATGGCAGACGCGGAGAACCAAGACGGCGTTGCAATTCTAGTTGGCGTCAAGACGGAAGCCAAAAGAGCGGTTCGCGTAAATATCACTCTGCCAGAAGATGTCCTAAAGGCAATTGATGCGTTCGCAGAAGCCCATGGGTTGACCCGATCAGGCTTCTTGGTCCGAGCTGCCAAGCATGAGATCGGGCACGCAAACGACGACTACGACGATAACTACGCAGAGACACGGCTAGGGGCCTAAGCGGGCGACAGTGAGGATGGTCGAGGCCTTGCGATTCTTCGGTCAGACCACCATCGTCGAGAACGCGGGCTGCTGGGCTAGAAGGTCTGCCAAAATCCGGAGGGCACGTGTAAGTTCCTCCAGGTTCACCGGAGCGCCAAGCGCAAGTCGTATGGCTTCGGGCGCGGACGCAATTGCAAAGGCGTCGCTGGTGACGATACCGATCCCTATCGAACGCAATCTGGAAACCAGTTCGCCTCGCGTCCAAGGTTCAGGAACCTTAAGCCACACGTGGAAGCCGCCCGGAGAGGATTCGACATCGAACGGAAGGAGCGCCTTGACGGAATCCAGGCGCTTCACTGTTTCCTTGACTATTTCGCCTCTGACAACATCCGCTACTCCCGTCTCTATCCATTGAGACGCGAGAGCACTCGTGAGCGGAGAAACAATTGACGCCGACGCCCGGATCGCGTTGGCCACCCTCTGCGTACGACCTTCAGGCACGGCGACATATGCGACTCGAAGGGCGGGAGACAGGCATTTGGATAAGCTCGCCACATGATAGACCGCCTCGGGCAGCAGTGCTGCGAGTGGCAGTGGCGGGGCCGGGACAAGGGCGCTATACGCGTCGTCCTCGATAATCGGCACGCCATATGTCCGCGCAACATTTACGAGATCGTGCCTTCGATGAACGGGCAGTGTCCGTGTAGTCGGATTGTGAAGCGTTGGCGTACAATAGAGCGCTTTCGGCTTCGCCTCCCTGCATACCTGCGCAAAGGCGTCCGGAACAAGCCCGTGATCGTCCATTGCAACCGGTGCCAATTTGAGCCTGAGATGGGATGCGATCGAGCGGAATCCGGGGTACGTGAGTTCTTCTGCGCAGACGATATCACCAGGCTCCGTCAAGACGCTGAGAATGGCGTGAAGCGCTCCCTGCGCGCCTGAGGCGACTACCACACGATCAGGCGATATCCCCGGAAGCCGCCTTGAAAGCCAAGACGCGCCGACGATACGATCCTCCATGATGCCGCCGGGTTCCTGATACCTTAGCAGGAGGTCCAAGCCCTGTTGCTGAAGGTCTTTCGCCCCATCCCACATTCTCTGTTCCAGGACGGGATCGAGAAACCGCGGCGGCAGGTTCATGCTCATGTCGACGACGCCAGAGGGCTGTTGTGATGGTCGCGCGCCACGCTTTGATCGCACGTATGTTCCTTGACCCACCTTGCCTTCAATCAGGCCACGGCTGCGGGCCTCCGAGTAGGCTCGGCTGACTGTGGTGAAGTCGATGCCGAGGTCGTCAGCGAGTTTGCGCTGCGTTGGAAGTTGCACCCCTTCGGCCAATCGACCACTTGCGATGTCCTCGGCCAAAGCATCCGCAATCGATAGATAAATGGGTCCCTCGCGGGTGCCAAGGTAGGGTGTCCAAGATGCCGCGGTCATCGATTTTCCATTCAATGTAACTACATGGTATCCATATAAGCTCCATATATTTCTCCTGATTGTCAAGGAGCTTGGCCGGGATGAACGACTCCCAGAATTTCGGAGCCATAATAACAGAAATGATGTTTTGTCGGAGTGGTGATCGAGTGGCAGCTCCCAGATGCGTCGAGGTTGCGGCGGTGTTCAGGCTGAAATCTGAACCGGTCAATCACTTTCAGGTACGCGCCGACAGCTGCGACAAATTGTAAACTGTAGGAGTTGATTGGATTATTGTATGCATACATTAATTCAATCAATTATGGAAGTGTAACGCGATGACGGAGGAATGGCCTCCACTGCCACCCATTCAAACGGGACTGCGCGGATTGTGTCCCCAGTGCGGGCAAGGACACCTTTTTGACGGCTTCTTGACTGTCAGGCCCAAATGCGAAGTTTGCGGCCTCGACTACTCCTTCGCCGATCCCGCAGACGGGCCGGCGTTTTTCGTGATCTGCTTCACATGCGTGCCGGCCGTCGCGGTGGCATGTTGGATTGAGGTTGCCTATTCCCCCTCAATATGGGTGCACCTATTCACCTCTCTCCCGCTGGTACTGCTGGCATGTCTTTTGCCGCTCCGGCCATTGAAGGGCTGGCTGATCAACAGTCAGTTCTTCTTCAAGGCAGAGGAAGGAAAAATCGACCGCGACTACGTGAGGCCTACTGCACCCGAGCCGCAAATCGAGCACGACTGACGTCGGCTCCTGCGGGCATAGACACATCCAATCAATTCTTGGAACGCACGAAAATGACCAACCAATGGCCTCCGCTGTCGTCAATCAAAACTGAATTGCGAGGGCTGTGTCCCCAGTGCGGGCAAAGCCAGCGTTATGTTGGCTTTCTAACTGTGAAGCCTAAATGCGAAGTTTGTGGCCCCGATCGTTCTTTGGCCGCGCCGGCGGATAGACTGGCGTTCTTTGTAATTTGCTTCATATGGGTAACAGGTGTTGCGCTGGCGTGCCGGATCCAGGTTGCTTATTCGCCTTCTATCTGGGTCCACCTCTTCGCCGCTTTCCCGCCCGTGCTTCTCGCTTGTCTTCTGCCCCTTCGGGCGTTGAAAGGCCGGCTTATCAGCAGCCGGTTCTGCTTCAACGCAAAAGAGGGAATGATCGACCCCGACTAGGTTCGACGGGAGCCACGCAATCGCACACCGAGCGCGGTTGATATCGACACCAGCAATCGCAGACCGAATTGAAAACGCGTTGACGCGTCAAGCCGGAAGCCGGGGTGCTTGCGCACGGTTTCAAAGTTGGTCGTCACGATGCACAAGAGAGCCTTCAATATGGATTGGGTACCTATAGTCTTCGTTACTTTTAAGCTACTGGCGTTAGGCATAGCCATGTTCTTCGCCATCAAGTGGCACTACGATCAGGGGGAGAAGGGGGAAACGAAAGCTATGCTACGCACCGGCGGCAAGATGGCTGCAGTCTTCATGTTAGCACTAATAGGCGTGGGGCTAGTCGCCTTCACCTTTAGCAGGATGCTCGGTTTGGACTTGAGCTTCCCATGATGGTACCAAATGTGCCACGCTTAGAGACGTTCCCGGAGCGCTACATTTTCCGATTGCGTTGAACGCGATCGCCGGCGGGCCCGGTCAGCCTTGGCCCTGAAGACCGTGCCGCTTCGCGAATACTTCCAAGTCTGGAAAGTGGGCTATCGTTGCCACCTCGCAGATCACGCCCGACGGAGCAAGTCCTGCAAGCCTCGAAAGGTCGACGGCAGCTTCCGTGTGGCCTGGCCGGAACAGGACGCCGAAGAGCGACATAGCCCATTGCAACGTGCTGCTAGCGGTAGGCCCAGTCGCGTACCCTGCCACCCTAAAGCCGCGAACGCGTGCAGAGGGCGATTCTCAGAAACGCCGTGGCCAACAGACCGGGAAACGTGCTGGCGCGTCGAAGGCCGTTACTCGACGATCACTTTTTGCCGCGCGGCCGTGGTTAGGCGGTTTGCTGTTGTCGTCGTCTGGTTTCCAATTCAAGCGCAGGCAGCCACCTTGGTCTCCTTGACGCGCGGATAATCATAGGCATTGACCTTCGACGTCGTATACCCGGCACCGACCAAAGCCTCGGCTAGTTTGATCGCCGATGTTACGCCGTCAATGACAGGAACGCCCGTGGCCTCGCGCAACCGATCGCAGAGTGCCGACATGCCGGCGCAACCGAGGATGATGGCTTCGGCCCGGTCTTCCTTCTTGGCAATCTCGATCTCGCGGATCAACAACTGCTCGGCGGCAACCGGATCTTCCTCCAGCCCGAGCACCGGCAGGTTGATGGCTCGCACCTTCCGGCAATGACGCTCGGCGCCATAATCGCTCACCAGATCCTCGATTATAGGGATGGAGCGCGGCAACGTGGTGATGATCGAGAAGCGGCGACTGATGGTCATGGCGACCTGCACGGCGGCCTGGCAGATACCGATCACCGGTCCCCGCGCTACCTCACGGGCGGCATGGAGCCCCGGATCGTCAAAGCAGGCAACGACATAGGCATCGACGCCCAGATGCTCGCCCTTGCGTATTTCATCCAGCATGCCCGGTACCGCCATCGCTTCATCCGCACCACCCTCGATACTGACCGGGGCATCGAAGGGGTTGACGGCGGAGACATCCGTATCCCGCTGCTTCACACGCAGGGCACTAGCCAGCGCCTGGGCCGTCATGGACGCGGTTGAATTCGGATTGATCAAACGAATGTGCATATGGTCGAACCTTTCAAAGCCCTTATTTGTCTTGCGGCTTTATGAAATCGGCAATCGGTGGAGCCGTCAGGACGAACTGACGGTCCGACGTGATGTAATTGTCGGCGTGCAACCGAGCGATAGGCTGGTAGCGCTCAGGGTCGACATAGCGCCCCTCTTCATCCAGGCATTCGCGGCGGACGTGCATGTGAACGACTTCGCCAAGAACGAGGGTACGACGCGGGTAGTCGATCAACCGCTCGATCCGGCATTCGAAAACGCACGGTGCTTCAGCAGGATAACTCGCGTCGATCTTGCTACAGGTCTTCGCCGTCAGCCCGGCCATGGAGAGTTCGTCGATCTCGTTGTCAAACCCCAGTCCGCACACCAGCATTTGCCGGGAAATGGCCATATCCACCATGGAGATGGCGAATTCCTGCGTCCGGCGAATATTGGCCATCGTGTCTTTTTCTTCGCCGGAAAGGCGCGGTTGAATACCGAGCACCACGATGGGCGGATCGTGAGAGAAGACGTTGAAGAAGCTCATCGGCGCTGCATTGTTGTGGCCGGCTTCGGACCGGGTCGTGACAAGCGCAATCGGGCGCGGGCCGATGAAGTTCGTCAGCAGACGGTAGCGGCTTTGCGGCTCAAGCTGGGTGAAGTCGAATTCCATGATCGAGTTCCGATATTTTAATCAACAATATCGTTTCATATTGTTCACAATCTTGCAATCAAAATCCCATTGTTACGGTTGACTTTTTCTGCGGCATCACGCTCTCTACGGCCAATGGGGAGTCAACTTGATGACTGAGCAAAACGGTCCTTCTACGCAGCAGATTGTCGAGAAAGTCTGGCTGTCCATCGCCGAGCGCCGACTGCGTCCGGGGGTACAGCTGAAGGAAGAGCAACTGGCCGCGATCTTCAATGTCAGCCGCGCCCGCATCCGCCGGGCGCTGACAGTCCTGGAACGCGACGGTCTCGTCACCATCATTCCCAATCGCGGCGCCTTCGTTTCCAAGCCCTCCGTCGAAGAGGCGCGCGACGTGTTCTTCGTGCGTCGCACGGTGGAGCGTTGCGTTGTTGAGCGCCTGTGCAAGTCCGTCTCCAAAGCTGACCTGAAGCGCCTGCGCGAGCATGTTGCCAAGGAGCGCATCGCCAATACCCAGGATGTCACCACTGATATCATAAAGCTCTCCGGCGGCTTCCACCTGCTGCTTGCCGAAACCGTCGGTTCCGACTTCCTTTTCACCACCATGAGGGACCTGATCTCCCGTTCCTCCCTGATCACGGCCGTCTATCGCAACACAAACCGCTTCAACTGCGGACCTGACGAGCACGCCGAGATCGTAGAGGCGATCTCTGCCAACGATGCAGACAAGGCGACCCACCTGATGGCGCATCATCTCGAACACGTTGAATCCGAGCTCGACCTCAGCGAGATCCGCGACCTTTCTCACGACCTGCGTGCCGCGCTGGCGTGACAATCGAAGCTCGATCTTGAGCCCCCCGCTTGACGGAGAGTGGTGCCGAGCGAATGCGAGGCGATGAGAGGTTGTCTCCACGACCCTGAGGAAGCCTTCCCCTTTATCCGGTCCGTCTAGCCCCTCCGCCCGGCTGCGGCGAAGGTGGCAAGCCGCACCTTGCAGTATGAATGCCGACTCAAGCCGGAACGACCTCATCGTTTACCAGATGGCAGGAAACGCGCGTGCCACCGGCAAGCGTGCGCACGGCCGGCACTTCGGCCGAGCAGCGCGCGGTCGCCATCGGACAGCGCGGATGGAAAGTGCACCCTGTCGGCGGCTTTAGCGGGCTCGGCACTTCACCGCCCGAAAGCTCCCGATCGCGTTGCGGCGCGTCGATGTTGGGAATGGTCTGCAACAGAAGCTGCGTATAGGGATGGCGCGGGTTCGCGAAGAGCTCTTCCGTCTCCCCCTCTTCCACGATGCGGCCGAGATACATGACAGCGATGCGATCCGACATGTGCCGTACCACGCTCATGTCATGGCTGATGAAGAGATATGTCAGGCCCAGCTCATCCTGCAACCGGCGCATGAGGTTCAGAACTTGCGCTTGTACCGAAACATCGAGCGCCGACGTCGGCTCGTCGCAGACTAGGAATTCCGGCTCGCTCGCAAGCGCACGTGCAATGGAGATACGCTGGCGCTGGCCGCCCGAAAATTCGTGCGGGAATTTTTCGCCGTCCGAGGCTGAAAGACCAACTGTGCGCAGCAGGTCTTCCACGCGCTCGGTGATTTCGGCCTGCGTCCCCCGCAGCTTCAGCTCGCGCAGCGGTTCTGCGATGATGTTCTTCACCCGCCAGCGTGGGTTGAGCGAGGCATAGGGGTCCTGGAAGATCATCTGGGCGGAGAGCGGCGCCCCCTTGCGGCCCGGCGCGAAGCCAATTTCGCCCGCGCTCGGGTTGAACAGGCCGGTCACCAGCCGCGCCACGGTCGACTTGCCGCAACCGCTTTCGCCGACGATGCTGAGGCAGCCGCCGGCCGGCACAGTGAAATCGATGCCGTTTACGGCCTGCACGAACTGACGGGGCTTGCGCTCGATGACGCGGTTCAGCCAAGGGACGGAAACGTCGAAGGTCATGGACAGGCCGCGGACGGTCAGCGCCGGTACTTTCTGAGCGGATACGGTCATGCGGTTCCTCCTGCGTTCAGCCAGCAGGCACTTGCACCATCGCCGACAGCGGTGAGTTCGGGACGTTGGTCTAGACACCGCGCCCCGGCGGAGCGACAGCGCGGATTGAAGCTGCAGCCGGGCGGAATCGCGTCTAGCCGGGGCATCGAACCGTCGATTTGGTTCAGTTTCTGCACCCGCGCGCCGAGCGACGGGATCGAGGCCATCAGCCCCTGCGTATATGGATGGCACGGGGCATGCAGCACTTGCTCGACCGGGCCGATCTCGATGAGGCGGCCGGCATACATTACCGCAACGCGATCGGCGGCTTCCGCTATGACGCCCATGTCGTGGGTCACGAGCATGACGGCAGTCTGCTTCTCCTTGCAGAGACGGCGCAGCAGCGAAATGATCTGCGCCTGGATCGACACGTCGAGCGCCGTCGTCGGCTCGTCGGCGATGACCAGCTTCGGGGACGCTGCGAGTGCAAGCGCGATCACCACGCGCTGGCGCATGCCGCCGGAAAACTGGTGCGGATAGTGGCTGACCCGCTCCTCCGGCGAGGGGATGCCCACATCGCGCAAGAGCTGAACGGCGCGTGCCCGCGCTTCGGCCTTACCGAGCGAGAGATGCTGGCGGATGGTTTCGGTGAGCTGCGCGCCGACCGTGAACAGCGGGTTTAGCGAGGTCAGCGGGTCCTGGAAGATCGCGCCGATCTCGCGGCCGCGGATGCGCTCCATTTCCTTGTCGTTAAGCGCGTCGATTCGGCGTTGGCCAAGCCAGATTTCGCCGGCGGCGATCCGACCGGGGCGTTCGAGCAGGCCCTGGATGGCAAGGCCGGTCATCGACTTGCCGGCGCCGGACTCCCCGACCACGCCGAGAATTTCGCCCGCACGAATCGAAAGGCTAACATCAGACAGCGCAGTCACCGTGCCGCGGCGACCTGGAAACTCGACCTTCAGGTTGCGGACATCGATGACCGCCTGTTGTGCTTCACCCATTTGCGTCCACCTCGATTGGATAGCTCGGCGGGAAGATTTCCGAAACCGGGGGATTGTCCCAGCTTCGCTCGGGGTATTTGGCGATCAGTCTGTCATACTGGACCTGTGCCTGAATGCGGGCCGTTTCCATGTCAATGCCCGCCACCTTGCGCGACAGCATCGAGACGCGGCCATCGACGAAGACGGCGCGGGTGACCTTGCCTGAACCGCCGGTGACCAACGTCGTGATCGGGTCAATCGACGGCGCCATCACCGCGTCATCGAGATCGAAGACGGCGATATCGGCGCGGGCGCCAGGCGACAGGTGGCCGATATCATCGCGCCCGAGCGCGCGAGCGCCACCGATCGTGGCCGCATCGAAGAGATCGACCGTACGCAGCTTGTCGGGTGCACCGTCGGCGATGCGGCCGGTGATCAGGCCGGCGAGCAGGTTCATCAGCATGTCCGCCGGTGTCGTGTCCGTGCCCATCGCGATGTTGATGCCCCGCTTGCGGCAGGCGGAGAAGGAATTGAGGATGCTGCCGCCACGGCCGGAAACCAGGGGGCAGTGAACGATCGAGACGCCGTTTTCCGCGTAGAGTCCCAGGTCCTCTTCCGTCGCATTGGTCGCATGCGGCGCGATCAACCGATCGCTGAGCAGGCCGGCATTGGCCAGCCAGACCGGCGCCGTCGTGCCGTGCAGCATCCGCACCGTATCGACTTCCATCGCACCCTGCGCCATGTGCAGGCGGAACTTGCAGCCGAGATCGCGGGCTGCCGCATCCGTGCGCTGAATCAGCGCGAGCGTACTGGTCTCTACCCGGTCGGGCGCCAGCATACCGCGCACGAGATCGCCATGGCGGCCGTTCTGACGCTCGATATAGGCGATGGCTTCCTTCAAGCCTTGGAAACCACGCTCCTCGTCGAACACCGGTACCATGCGACCGGGCTGTTCCAGCACCATACCGCCGGAGCGGTAGGCGGGGCTCAGATAGACCCGCAAACCGAGTTCGCCGGCAGCATCGGCGGCAGCATCGAATTCGGCGACCGTTTCGCCCCATTCGCGATAGAACAGCGAGGCGATCGGAGCAGCGGTGGTAATGCCGTTCAAGAGCAGTTGTCCAAAGGCGAAGCGCTTCTGGAAGGCCAGCTCTTCCTGGCTGTACATTTCATAGGGACCAGCCTCGACATAGGAGCGCGGCCAGACCCGGCCTTTGGCCCAGCCGGGATGATGGTCGATGCCGAGGATGGTTGTGTCGAGATCCGACAAGGCATCGAGGTCGATGAGGCCGGGGCTGATCAGCGCATTGCCGTAATCGATGCGGCGGGCGACTTCGCCAGGGAAGCGATGGCCGACAAACAGGATTTCGCCACCTTCGAACACCACTTCGCCGTTGCGCAGCAGGCGGTGGGCGCCGTCCCTGTGGCCGACAACCCAGCTTGCAGTGATCAGCGTGCGGCCTTCAGGACGGCGGCCGAGATCGAGAGGGATATCGCTCACTATGGCATCTCCACGATGGCCTTGCCCTGACGGGCAACGACGCGGCCACTCTTGACGACCAGCGGCCGCGGCGCGACGTCAACGACTGCATGGGCCAGCGTCTCACCGGTCAACAGCGTGAAGTCGGCGTTGCAGCCGACATCGAGGCCGTAACCGTCCAGTCGCATGACATCGGCGCCCCCCTGGGAAACGACATGTAGCACATGGGCCAGCTCCTGATCCGAGCGCAGGCCATTCTTCATGCCGATGATCTTTGCGCGGTCGAGCATGTCCGGTTGGCCCCACGGACCCCAGGTATCCTGAATGCCGTCACAGCCGCCGCCGACCCGCACGCCGGCTTCCTTCAGTCGCATGATCGAGGGCACGGTGGCCGAGGGCGCACCGGTGGTCAGGATCGCGACGTCGAGGCGGGCGATCTCTTCAATCAGCTTGCCGACGCGGAGATAGTCGTTCATGCCGAGCGCGAAGGCGTGACTGATCGCCACCTTGCCTTCCATACCGTTGGCGCGGGTGCGCTCGAAAATCAGTTCCATCGTAAAGGCACCCAGATCGCCTGCCTCGTGCAAATGGATGTCGATATCGACGCCGTGCTTGACGGCAAGCGCAAAGAGGATGTCGAGCTGCCCCTTGGGGTCCCGATCGATACCGCAGGGGTCGATACCACCTAGCACCTCGCAGCCTTGACGCAGGGCTTCGTCCAGAAGCTCCACTGTGCCCGGCATGACCATGACGCCGGACTGCGGGAAGGCGACAATTTCGATATCGATGATGCCCTTCAGCGCATCCCGTGTCTTCCAGACGCCTTCTACGATCGACAGGCCGTGCGTAGTGTCGATATCGACATGGCTGCGGATATGGGTTGAGCCGTGGGCCGCAAGGCCGATTGCGTGTCGCATCGACTGGCGATGCGGATCGATGCCGATGTCCAGGCGGTTTTCGCGTTCGAAGTCGATGCGGCCACGCAGGATCGCGGCACGATTGTTGACATGCCAAGGCATGCCCCAGGTCGTCTTGTCGAGATGGGTATGGGCATCAATCAGGCCTGGCGAAACGATTGCACCGTGACCATCCTCCACGGCCATGCCGGTCTCGGGCTGATAGTTACCAAGGCCTGCGATCTTTCCGTTCTTGATCAGGATGTCGCAGCTTTCGCCGGCCATGGGCCTGACATTGCGGAGAAGGAGATCGTGCATGGGACTTACCTCAGTTTCGGATTAAGGGCGTCACGCAACCAGTCGCCGAGCATGTTGACGGTGACGACAAGCAGGCAGAGTTGAATGACGGGAAACAGGACGATCCACCAGGAACCGGAAAACAGGAACTGGTTGCCAATGCGGATCAGCGTGCCGAGTGACGGCTGGGTCGGCGGCATGCCAATGCCGAGGAACGACAGCGTCGCTTCCGTCAGGATCGCCATGCCGAAGTTCAGCGTAGCGGYGACCATGACCGGTGTCAGCGTGTTGGGCAGGATGTGCAGCATCATGATGCGGCGGGCCGGCACACCAATGAGTTTTGCCGCCGACACATAGTCCTTGCCGCTTTCCACGATCGCCTGGGCACGTACAGTTCGTGCATACTGCACCCAGGCTGAGAGCGCGATGGCAAGCACGAGCACCGCAGAAGCTCCGGCGTCGCGCAGATATTCCGGGAGCATCTGCCGAACAACCGTCGAAACAAGGATGGCGACAAGGATGGTCGGGATCGACAGCGTGATATCGCCAATGCGCATCAAAAGATTGTCGGTGAAGCCGCCGAAATAGCCGGCGATCAAACCCGCAGCCATGCCGATCACCAGCGACAGCACCACGGAGGCGACGCCGATGACGATGGAAATGCGTGTGCCGTAGAGGATGGCTGAGAGCATATCGCGTCCCTGCGTATCCGTGCCGAGCAGGTAGGGCCATTCGCCTTCAGGAGCCCAGATCGGCGGCAGTTCCGCCTTCCACATGTCGAGTGAAGCGCCGTCATAGGGATTTTGCGGGGCGATCAGCGGGGCAAAGACCGCCGCGAGAACGAGGATCGCCAGCACGAGCGCGCTGATCTGCGCCGAGCGGCTCTGGGTGAATGACCACCAGATGTCGCTGCTGCGGATACGCCTCAGGATCGAGGGACGGGTCGGCTTTGCCGTTGGCTGCATGGTCGTTTGTGGAAGGGTCATCGAACCGGTCCCCTTAAGTTAGCGTGTCGAACGCAGACGGGGATCGATCACCGCATAGGTGATATCGACCAGCGTGTTTAGCACGACGAAGATGAAGGCGATGATGCAGAGATAGGCGGCCATGACAGGGATATCGAGGAAGGTCACCGCCTGGATGAACAGCATGCCCATACCCGGCCACTGGAAGACGGTCTCGGTGATCAACGCAAACGCAATCAGCGAACCGACATTCATGGCCGTCATGGTGACGACCGGCATCAGACAGTTGCGCAAGGCATGGCGGAAATAGATGCGCCAACGCGGGATACCGCGGGCGCGGGCGAACTTGACGAAATCCGATCGAAGGACTTCCAGCATTTCAGCGCGCACCAGCCGCATGACGAGCGTGATCTGATAGAGTGCCAGCGCGATCGACGGCAAGATCAGGGCGGCGCGCCCGGACGGCGTCAGGAACCCCGTCGACCACCAGCCGATCTGCACCACGTCCCCGCGCCCGAAGGATGGCGCCCAGCCAAGGATGACGGCGAAGACGAGGATGAGCAGGATGCCGACGACGAAGCTCGGTAGTGAAACCCCGACAATAGACAGGAACTGCAGGCCTTCAGTATACCACTTGCCGCGCTTGATGGCTGTAATCACCCCAAGCGGCAGGCCGACGACGAGCGACAGAAATGTTGCGACCAGCACCAATTCCAGTGTCGCCGGGAAGCGTTCGGCGATCAGCGGCAGCACCTTCTGGCCGTTACGGTAGGAAACGCCGAAATTGCCCTGCGCTGCATCGCCGACGAAACGCACATATTGGGTGATGAGACCGTCATTAAGGCCCAGCCGGTCACGCAGCGCATCCTTGTCCGCTTGCGAGGTCTGCTCTCCGACCATCAGCTCGACGGGGTCACCCGCCAACCTGAAGATCAGGAAGGCAAGCATGGCGACGGCAAGCATCACCAGGATCGCATTCCCGAGGCGCTTGATGATGAAAACCAGCATGGGAACCCCTTAGGTGCGCGCCACTCCCGGCAAAAGGCCGGACGGCTCGATCAATCACATCAAGAGCTGGGAGACCGGCTCGCGGGAAGCCGAGCGCCCGCCGCTGCAGCTTGCCGATCGTAGCGAGACGAGCACTCCTCCGCGCACAACCTCCCTTGCTCTCGTCTTTGCCTATTAAGACAGGCTTTAAAAAGTTGTCAACGTAATTGTAGACAATATTGGTGATTAAAAATTGCGTTATTACCAACATTTTCGGCCAAGCTGTGACCGATGGAACTCGTGCAACCCCACATGAAAAGAGCGCTTCATGGCTCGATGAAACGCTCTTCTATTGTCACACGAGAATGTCTGGCCGTTACTGTCCCATCTTGGTCAACCACTGACGCGGTTTGTTATCGGCGCGAAAGTCGATACTCTTGACCGTGCCCAGCATGGCCCAGGCGATCGGCTGCTGGTGCAGCGGAATCAGCATGACTTCGTCCTTGGCGATCTTCAGGGCCTGGCCTTCAAGCGCAAGGCGCTTGGCATTGTCCGGTTCCTGGGCAGCGGCAGCAACGAGCTTGTCGAGTTCCGGATTGGACCAGTTGCCGTAATTGGAAACCCCCATTGCGCCCTGCTTGGTCGACAGCACCTGCGCCAACATCGAGTAGGCATCTAGCGTCGGCTCGTTCGCCCAGCTGAGGTTGAACATGTCGGCCTTGCCGGCGCTGCGCTTCGGGGTTTGGACGGCGCGCGGAGCGATATCGATCGTTGGTTTGAAACCGCCGCGCTTCATCATGTTGGCGATACCTGAGCAGATATCTTCCTCGTTGATGCTTTCGTCATTCATGCAAGTGTAGGTGAAGGCGAGATCCGTCTGTCCGGCTTCGACCAGCAGCTTCTTCGACAGTTCCGGATCAGCTGGACTATAGGTATCGAGTGCCTTGTCGTAGCCGGAGATTTCTGGCGCGATCAACGAACCGGAAGGGCGGGCAAGGCCGCGCATGACTTTTTTGTTGATGAGCTCACGGTCGACAGAGGCTTCGACAGCCTGACGCACGCGGATGTCGTTGAAGGGGTTCGGACGACCGTCTTCCAGCTTTTCCTTGCGGTTGAAGTTCAGGAAAACAGTGCGCAGCTCGGTGCGCTTCTTGACGGTGATGCCCGGCGACGACTCAAGCCGCGGCAGGTCCTGGATCGGCGCGCTGTCGATGAGATCAATTTCCCCGGAGAGAAGCGCAGCAACACGGGTTGCGGCAGAGGCGATCGGCACGAACTCGATACGGTCGAGATTATGCTTCTTCTCATCCCACCACCCGTCATTGACGACGAGAACCGTCTTGCTGTCCGGCACACGGCTTTCGAGCTTGAACGGGCCCGTGCCGTTGGTGTGCATGGTGGTATAGCCTTCGGTCTTCGTGGCAACGTCCGTCGGCTTCTCGCTATTGTTGGTCTTCAGCCAGCCGGCATCAAAGATGAAAATGTTGGTGATGTCGTTGAGGAACAGCGAGGTCGGCGCAGTAACGGCGATATCGACAGTATAGTCGTCAACCTTGGTCACTCCAGCATAGAGCGGAATGTTTCCACGTAGCGGTGAGGTCGCATCGGAAACGCGGGTGAAGGATGCAACCACGTCGTCGGCCGTAAAATCGGCGCCGTCATGGAACTTTACGCCCTTTCGCAAGGTGAAGCGCCAGGTCTTGCCATCAACCAGCTTCCATTCGGTGGCAAGTGCGGGCTCGATCCGGAATTCAGGCCCATAGCGCACCAGGCCCTCATAGATGTGATTGAGGAAAGCGAGGTTCGAGGTCGACGGCACCGAATAGGGGTCGAGCGAATAGAGATCGGCGCGTCCGCCCCAGCGAAGTGTTTCTGCGCTGGCAGGAACGGCGATGGCAGCCGCGGCCATCGCGGCGAGGATGAAGCTTTTCACACGGGACATGATTCCCCCCTTATGGATCGTTGATAAGCCTGACCGGCCTAGACCCCAGGCAAAGCGGAGTATTGTTTTGCTCGTCGTCATTGTCAATTATATTGTTGACAATTATCGTACCCAAAAACAACGATTAAAGTTGCCAATATTACGATGTTCGAAAAAGCGGAGGAAAGAGCATGGGAAATTTGCTGCTGCTGCACGGCACCATGGTAACCGTGGATCACGAGAGGCGGATTATCGAGGACAGCGCTCTGGCAATCCAGGGCGACCGGATCGTCGATATCGGCACGGCAGATGAGCTTCAGCAACGACACACGGACAAACAGGTCATCGATTGCCGCGGCAAACTGATCATTCCCGGCCTCATTGACGCCCACGGACATGCGGGCCATGCGTTGATCCGCAGCATTGCGGCCGATACCAACTCCATGTGGATGAAAGTCGTCACGCCCACCTACTACCACTACGTCACGCGAGACTATTGGTACGCCGACGGCCTCGTTTCAGGCATCGAACGCCTGTGCGCAGGGGTAACGACGTCGGCCAGCATCATCACCTCGATGCCGCGTGCCGATGATCCGGTATTTGCGATCAATCACGCTCGTGCCTACAGCGAAATCGGACTGCGGGAAATCATCTGCGTCGGCCCCTCCGGCCTGCCCTGGCCGCATCCTGTCACGCGCTGGGAAACCGGCTCACCAGAGCGACGTCACGTCAGTTTCGACGAAATGATCGAAGGCAGCGAAGCCGTTATTGAGGCGCTGGACGGCAGCGCGCAGGGCCGCATCAAGGTGTTCCTCACACCGTTCACCATCGTTCCCTCTGTCGAACCCTCGAATGCCTCCACGCCGGACCAGGCCGTGAGACTCACCGAAAATGATCGCCTGCAAGCTCGTCGCATCCGCGAAACTGCACGAAAGTGGGGCGTTCGGCTGCATTCCGACGCCTTTGCCGGTCAAATCCGCATGGCGTTTCAGGACAAGGAAAATGCCCTTCTCGGACCGGATATCCACCTCCAACACTGCTGGGGCATCTCGCATGAGGAAATCGATATCCTGGCCGAGACCGGCACCCACGTTACACACGCCCCGCCCGGCCGCTCAACACCAATCATGGAGATGATGTCAAAGGGTATCCGGGTTGCCATCACGACGGATGGCGCAGCACCCAGCCGTCATTTCGACATGCTGCAGACCGCCCGGCTGGCGCAATTCACCCAGCACCTGCTGCACAACCACGATCGCTACTTGCTGCCACCGGGCAAGGTCTTCGAGATGATAACCATCGACGCGGCTCGCGCCATCGGCATGGAACATGAAATCGGATCGCTTGAAGTCGGCAAGAAGGCCGACATCGCCATCATCGACATGCGCAAGCCACATCTAATGCCGATGTGGATGCCCGTTCACCGCCTCGTTCACCAAGCGCTCGGAAGCGACGTCGATATGGTTATTGTCGATGGCAATGTCCTGATGGAGGGTGGCCAGGTAAGGACCGTCGACGTTGATGCGGCCATTTCCTTCGGCCAGGCGGAAGCATTGGCATTGGCGGCGCGTGCCGGTCTTGAAGCCCATATGCACGACCCCGGGTGGGGCCGCCTGCTGCGCACCTTCGACGAACCAGTTTTGCCGCCTCACCCCCCCATGTGCTGACCCAGGAAGTCGTGCATCCCGCCATACGCCGGGTGACGTGCATTCTTCGTGCATCAGCTATCAGAGTCCGTGTTGCCAATAATTGAAAGGTATTGTACACAATCGTGTATGCATTATGGCCCTCGAGGCGGAGAGGAGCTGCCGGCGATCATGCATCAATCAAAAGGGAGGAATGAATGAAAAGACGGACTCTGGCAGGTTGCCTTGGTGCAGTTCTCGGACTACTGGGAACCACGACAGTGCATGCAGACACACTCGACACCGTAAAACAGCGCGGCAAGCTCGTTTGCGGTGTCTCCCTTGCGACACCGGGCTTTGCTGCCCCTAACGACCAGGGTCGCATGGAAGGCTTCGACGCCGACATCTGCCGCGCCGTTGCAGCTGCCGTCTTCGGTGATGGCGAAAAGGTCGAGTACGTACCGACCAACATCAACACTCGCTTCCAGGCGCTGCAGTCCGGCGAAATCGACGTCCTGTCGCGCCAGACCACCCAGACCTATACCCGTGATGCCTCGCTCGGCCTCGATTTTGCGCCCGTCGTCTTCTATGACGGCCAGGGCCTGATGGTCTCGAAGTCGCTCGGCGTGACGAGTGCCGCCGAACTCAAGGACGCTGCGATCTGCACCCTGCCGGGCACCACCACGGCGCAGAACCTTACCGACTTCTTCGGCAAGCTGGGTGCAAAGTTCGAACTCGTTGTGTTCGAAAGCCCGGATGAAAACCGCGCTGCCTTTTTCAGCGGTCGGTGCGACGCGATCTCGTCTGACCGCTCGGACCTAGCCTCGATCCGCGCGGTCTCCAATAATCCTGATGACTACGTCGTTTTGCCGGAAACGATCTCGAAGGAACCGTTGGCGCCGGCCGTCCGTCAGAATGACTCCAACTGGCGCGATATCGTCTCCTGGTCGGTTTGGATGCTGATGGCGGCCGAAGAAAAGGGCATCACAAAGGCCAATGTGGACGAGAAGCTCAAGAGCGACGATCAGGAAATCCAGCGCATGCTCGGCGTTACCGACAAGCTCGGTGAAATGCTGAAGCTCGACGACAAGTGGGGCTACAACATCGTCAAGTCTGTCGGCAATTACGGCGAAGTCTTCGAACGCGCCGTCGGCGAGAAAACCCGTCTCGGCATGACCCGCGGTCCAAATACCCAATGGAACGCGGGCGGCCTGCTCTACGCGCCGCCTTTCCGTTGAGATAAGGTTCGCGTCCGCCCCCGCGCGGGCGCGACCACCTCTCGCGGTTCTCTCGACGGAGGGCTCGAATGGCTCTGCTGCGCAATGCGCGCTACCGCGCGCTTTTTTATCAATGGTTGGCGATCGGCGTGATCGCTCTCATCGCTTGGTCGATGTTTGCGACCGCAAGCCAAAATCTTGCCAAGCACGATATCGCAACCGGCTTCTCCTACCTTTCGAGGCAGGCTGGCTTCGTAATCAGCGACGCCGCGCTATCCTATCAGCCGACCGATACGGTAGCCCGAGCGTTGTTCGTCGGGTTCGCCAACACCGTCAAGGTCTCCATCTTTGCCGCCCTCTTCGGCACCATTCTGGGGCTTCTGGTCGGTATCGGCCGCATGTCGCGTAATCCACTGCTGCAAAGGCTGATGCTCGCCTATGTCGAGGCGTTGAGAAATGTTCCTCTACTGCTCTATCTGCTGTTCTGGTATGCCGTCATTATCAATGTGCTGCCGCCGGTGCGCGCAGCGCTGACTTTGGCGCCACATGTCTATCTGTCGAACAGCGGCCTCGTTATCCCCTCCGTCACCTTCGAACGCGGCCTTGCCTTGGGGGCCGCCGCTCTTGTCATCGGCATAGCCTGTGCCATTGTCATCCGGCACGTCGCCATGCGCCGCCGGGTTGCAACCGGCCAGCCGAACCACGGCGTACTTTTCGCCTGGATCTCCGCGATCACACCGATCGCGCTCGTGGTTTTCCTTGGCGGTATCGCCATGACATTCGATCTTCCGGAAAAAGGCCGTTTCCGTCTGAGCGGCGGCCTGCAGGTGAAGCCCGAATTCGTCGCGCTGCTGTTCGGGTTGGCGCTTAGCGTCTCGGCAAACGTCGCCGAGATCGTGCGCGCGGGCATCCAGGCCGTCAACAAGGGGCAATGGGAAGCCTCGATGGCACTCGGTCTCCCCCGGCGCCGCGCTATGCGTCTGGTCATCCTGCCGCAAGCGCTGCGGCTGATCATTCCGCCGCTCACCAACACCTATCTTACCGTCTTCAAGAACAGCTCGCTGGCGATTGCCATCGGATACCCCGATCTCGTGATGGTCTCCAACACCGTCATGAACCAGACGGGTCAAGCGATGGAAACCATTGCGATCTTTATGGGAACCTATCTCGGCCTGTCGATCGCCATTTCGCTGCTCATGAACTGGTATAACAGCCACGTAGTTCTAAAGGATCGCTGACCGTGACGGAACTTCAACTCGTGCTCGTCACAACAACCACAAGCGAAGCCCCTCCTCCGCGGCAATCCGGCTGGCGGCGCGATCTGTTCGGCACACCAGGCAATGCGCTGATAACGGTGCTTTGCGTCGTGGTCCTTGCCACAATAGGCTGGCTCGCAACCCAGTGGCTCGTTCTCAACGCGACGTTTACCGGCACGCCGGAAGCCTGCAAGACAGCGAGCGGCGCCTGCTGGCCGTTTCTCAGCACGAAGCTTCGCTACATGGCATTCGGCTTCTACCCCTTCGAAGAGCAATGGCGGCCGTTGCTGGCACTCATCGTCTTCCTTGGCGCCTCCTTCCTTTCGATGGTGCCGCGGCTGTGGAGCAGCAGGCTCCTACTGCTCTGGATCGTCGTTATCCTGCCGGGACTTTGGGTTTTGATGGCCGGCGGCATCTTCGGCCTGCCTGCGATCCCGACCACACAGTGGGGCGGCCTCCCGCTCTCCTTCATGCTTTCCTTCATCGGTCTTATCTGCGCGCTGCCGCTCGGCATCCTGCTTGCCTTATCGCGTGCCTCTGATCTGCCTGTCATCCGGGTGTTGGCGACAAGCTTCATCGAAATCGTGCGCGGCGTACCGTTGATCAGCATTCTCTTCATGGCAACGGTGATGCTGCCGCTGTTCATGCCAGATGGCATCACCGTGGATAAGCTGCTGCGCGCCCAGATCGCCATCATCATCTTTGCGGCTGCCTACATCGCCGAAATCGTTCGCGGCGGCCTGCAGGATGTACCGAAGGGCCAGCTCGAAGCCGGGGCGGCTTTGGGGATGGGCTATTGGCTCGTCATGTTCAAGATAGTACTGCCGCAGGCAATCAAGAAGGTTATTCCTCCACTTGTCGCGCTTTTCATCGGCTTCTTTCAGGACACAACGCTCGTCACCATCGTCGGTCTGCTCGACTTTCTCGATACGGTGCGCTCGGCGATGCGCGACCCATCATGGCAAGGCATCGCGGTGCTGGAGGGCTATATCTTCGCCGCTGTCGTCTATTTCATCTTTAGCGCGCTGATGGGAGCCTATAGCCGCTTCCTGGAGCGATATTTCAGGACCACCCATGACTAGGCCAGTTCATGTCATCAGAAAAGTCGAAACCATCGTCGCCCATGACGACCAGACCGGCACCCATGCTTATATGTCCGATGGCGATATCGCCTTCGATGAGACTGCGATCCTGCATGTTGGCGGTCGCTACAATGGTCCCTTCGACCGGGAAGAGTACGGGCACGGTCGCATGTTGCTCCCGGGCCTGATCAACATTCACTGCCATTCCGACGAAGAGCCCTTGTCTAAAGGCATTTTCGACGACGTCGGTACCGCCGCCCTCTGGGGGCAGGCGATGTATGAATATTCGACACTGATCGAGATCAGTGAGGAGGCCCGCGAAGCCTCTCTGACCGTCATGCTCGGAGACTTGATCCGCAGCGGAGTCACCACGCTGGTGGATATCGCGGGCCCGCACGATGCTTGGCTCCCCACGCTCGTCAAAAGTGGAGCCCGCGCCTACGCCGCGCCGGGCTTTCGCGAGGCCAGGTGGCATGTTGCAGACAGCCACCGCCTCGATTATCACTGGGACCGGCGCCGTGGACGGGAGGCTTTTCAAGAAGCACTTGCCTGCGTCGACTCGGCACAAGCTCACCCATCAAGCCGTCTCGGCGGCATCGTTTCGCCGTCCCAAGTCGAAACCTGCTCGCCAGATCTACTTATAGAAGCCGCCACCGCCGCAAAAGACCGCGGCGTCCCGATCACGCTCCACGCAGCTCAAACCATGGCCGAACATGAAGAGTTGGTGCGTCGAACCGGCATGACCGCCGTGCAATATCTGGAAAGCATCGGTATTCTCGATGAAAGACTGATCCTCGGACATTGCATCTTCATCGACAGCCATTCCTGGACCCGAGAGCGCACCGAGACAGATATGGCGCTCCTTGCACGACGTGGCACAACGGTAGCACACTGCCCAGTTACCTTCTCCCGCAGCGGCATGATCCTGGAGTCCATCGGCCGCTATCGCCGCGCCGGCGTGAATGTCGGCATCGGCACGGATAGCTATCCCTACAACATGCTGGAAGAGATGCGCAGGGCGCTCATCTGCTCCCGCGTCGCCGGCAAAAGCGTGTTTGACATCAAGACATCCGACATCCTCGACATGGCGACCCTTGCGGGTGCGAATGCGCTGGGCCGGAAGGATATCGGACGGATCGCCGTCGGTGCCAAACCGGATTTCTCGCTGATCGACCTCAATCACCCCGCCATGCAACCGGTTTACGACCCGTTGCGCAATCTTCTCCATTGCGCAGCCGAGCGGGCAGTCAAGGCTGTCTATGTCGACGGAAGGCGCATTGCCAGCGACGGGAAGCTTGAGGGGCTGGACTATGACGGCGCGGTTCAGGTCATGCGGGAAGCATTGAAATTCACGACAGGCCGTATTGCTGCGAACGACCCGCGCGGCAGGTCGCTATCCGAGCTCGCGCCCTTGTCCCTTCCTACCAAAACGTAGGCAAACACACAGCTTTCAAATTCATAGTCGGGAGTACGCATCCTGAGAACGACGTCAGGAGTGGCTTTCATCGGCAGCGGAAAACGACGATCGGAATGATCGACTCGATTCGCTTTTTCCAATCGTACAGCGTTCATGAGTGCGAGTTGGCCAGTCCAGTCCTCGACGCGTAAGCCGGGCACACAATCAAACTCGCGTCGATTACTCGATCGGGGGGAGCGTAGCAAAAGCCCTTGATAGAATACGAACTGCCGCCTCGCGCACCTGCTGCCGGCGGTTCTTCATCGTAAAGATACAGATGTTTGTATCCAGCATGTACTGCAGCATTAAAATGCTTCACGCTCCCGCAGGGCCGGTTGATCACGTTCGTTCATAAAATCCGAGGTAGCCGCTTCGCCATCGAACCAGCTGTCCCAAACTTCTCCGGCAGGGGCGATAATCCTCGTGCGTCCAACTGCGACAATATCGACGCGCTTTACATCATCAGGCAGAGCGACGGCCTTCGGCAACCGAACGGCCTGGCTGCGATTGCTTTGAAACACTGCACCTTGTTCCATTTCCTATCCTCCGCGATATACGAAAGCCATATCCCACTTAGTTTTGCGAATGGGATATGGCAATGGGATATACCTCGGCACACTGGGCGAGGTTTGAGAACTCGGTCCAACGCCGCGGCCTGTGTCGATGCGCTCAAGGCCGGACATCAGCACCATGCTGGAGGTATTTTCGACGACCTGCCACCAGACACTGCGATCATCGGTATCGCGGCACGCAGCTGACTCGAAGGTCAGGTCGTCGAATCGCCTGCCTGAAGCGAAAATGAGTCATCGTGCCTGCGCGAAGCGAGCGATTCTGGATTTGCGATCGGAGTGCTCCAGCTTATCGCGGCAGCATCAACTCGATCAGAGCGCCCCATCGACAATGACTACGGGTCGCCCGCGCGAGCAGGATTCGATGCGGGCATCCACACGATAGATGTCGCGCAGCATTTTCGATGTGATCACGTCAGCGGTCGCGCCGCTCGAGGTCATTTCCCCATTGGCGATAACGATCGTGTTTGTGCAATAGCGCAAGGCGTGATTGAGATCATGGAGCGCAATGAGCACGATCATGCCGGTGCGGCTGGCGAGATCGACGACGAATTCCAGTACATCGATCTGGCGATGGAGGTCGAGGGCCGAGGTCGGCTCGTCCATCAGCAAGACCTCGGGTTTGCGCACCAGCGCCTGGCCGAGCGAGACGAGCTGTCGCTGGCCGCCCGACAGGGCATCTAGCCCCCGGAAGGCAAGGTCCTCGATATGCAACGCCTTCAGGATCGCGTCGATCTCGAAAAGCTCTTCGTCCTTTACCCGCCAGCCGCCGCCCTGTTTTGTGGCAAGCAGGAGCGACTCGTAGACCGTCAGCACGGCATTCGAGCCGGTGTCCTGCGGCATGTAGCAGATCGCCCGGTCGCCGCGCGTCGCATCCGAAAGCTGCACGACACCGGGGCCGGAAATTAGACCGGCGATTCGCTTGAACAGCGTCGACTTGCCTGCCGCATTCGGGCCGATCACGGCCGTAGTGGAACCGGGCGTCAAGAGCTCGATTGCGACCTTGGACAGAACTGTCGTGCGGCCATAGCTGGCGCCGAGGTCTTTAAGCACCAAGCTTACCATGCTCGCCTCCGGTTCGAGAAAATCAGGACGAAGAAGAAGGGAACGCCGACAAGCGCGGTGATGACGCCGATCGGCAGGATGGCGCCGGGGATCAGCACCTTGCTGACGACCGACGTCGCCGAGAGCAGCAGCGCACCGCAGATCACGGAACCGGGCAGAAAGAACCGCTGGTCCTCTCCCACGACCATGCGCGCGATATGGGGGCCGACAAGGCCGACAAAGCCGATCGTCCCGACGAAGGAGACAGGAATGGCGGCAAGCAGGCTGACGACAAGCATAGTGTGAAGGCGCAGGCGCCGGACATTGACGCCCATACTTGCAGCCTTGTCGTCCCCGAGCCTCAGGGCTGTCAACGCCCAGGCGTTACGCACGAAGAGCGGTAGCGTCACGACGAGAATTGCGCCGGTGACGAAGACCTTGTCCCACGTCGCCTTGGTAAGGCTTCCCATGGTCCAGAACACGACTGCGGCGAGCGCCTGTTCGGAGGCGAGGTATTCGAGAAGCGACAGGGCGGCATTGAACGTGAAGACGAGGGCGATGCCGAGCAGCACGATCGTCTCGACCGTAACACCGCGCAGCGTCGATGCGAAATGGATGAAGAGCGCGGCCACCATCGCCATGACGAAGGCATTGACCGGAACCATGTATTGAACCGCGCCCGGAAAAATGGCGACACCTGCAACGAGCCCCAGCGCCGCGCCAAAGCTGGCGGCCGCCGAAATGCCGAGCGTGAAGGGACTGGCGAGCGGGTTCGAAAGGATCGTCTGCATCTGCGCACCTGCCACCGAGAGCGACGCGCCGACCGTGATCGCCATCAGCGCAATTGGCATCCGGATATCCCAGATGACGACACGCAGCTGGTCACCGGCAGCCTCCGGGGAAGCGAGCGCCGACAGCACCTCGGCAAGGCTGTAATTCGCGGGGCCCAATGCCATGTCGGCAGCCATGCTTGCAGCAAGCGCGACGACAAGACCTGCAAGGATGAGGATGCGCCGAAAGGCAAGGGCGCGATATTGATCGCGCCCCGTCACCTTCGTTTCGATCGTCGCAACGCTCATCGCCTATTCGCCCTTCAACGAGACGAAGTAGCCTGGCTTGTAGTCGAGCGGCAGGAAGCGCGCGTGAAGCTCCTTGAAGGTTGCTTCCGGATCGAGTCCGTTGAACAGGTCGGGGTGCAGCCACTTGGCGATCTGCTGGATTGCGACGAACTGGTAGGGATTGTTGTAGAACTGGTGCCAGATGGCATGGACATTGCCATCCTTGACCGCCTTGATGCCGGTAAAGGCTGGGCGTTTCGTCAGGTTTTCGAGCTTGCGGTGCGCTTCGGCAATATCTGCGCCATAGCCGACGCCGACCCAATTGCCACCAGGCACATACCCTTCCCACATGCCGCCGGTGATAATGACCTGATCAGGATTGGAGGCGATGATCTGCTCCGGGTTCACCGTGCCGAAGGTGCCGGGAATGATGCCCTTTGCCATGTTGATGCCGCCGGCCAGCTCGACCATCTTGCCGAAATTCTCGCTGCCGAAGGACATGCAGCAATCGTCGGAATAGCCGCCCGCACGCTCCATGAAGACGACCGGCTTTGCGGGGTTACTCTTCTCCAGGACATCCGTGACCTTCTTGATGGCGTCGGCGCGGAAGGTGATGAAGTCTTCGGCAACCTTCTCCTTGCCCATCAGCGTGCCCATGATACGCATGCTAGGCTCGGTGTTTTCCATAGGCTTTTCCCGGAAGTCGACATAGACCAGGGGAATGCCGACCTTGGCGAGCTTGTCGATATATCCGGCCTCTTCCGTAGCTGTCTTGGCGTCGACATTCATCAGGATGACATCGGGTTTCAAGGCTACTGCCTGTTCGATATCGAACGTGCCATCCTTCATACCGCCGAAGGTCGGCAGCTTGGCGATGCCAGGGTATTTTACGAGATAGGCCGCGTATGATTCCGGGTCCGCCTTCGGCAGGTCGTCGCGCCAGCCGACGACGTGCTGGAACGGGTTGTCCTTGTCGAGCGCGGCAAGGAAATAGATCTGCCGGCCTTCGCCGAGGATGACGTGCTTTGCCGGTACATTGACTTCGACGTCGCGGCCCGTCACGTCCCTCACGACGACGGGGTCGGCAATCGCGGGCAGCACTGTGGACACGAGAACGCCAAGGGCGATCATTGCCGACTTGCCAGAAAAGCGCATGGTTGAATCTCCGGTGGAAACTGACCGGCACTTATTATTTGATGACTTTCATAGTCAAGATTTATCTTTTAGAAGCGTTCGAAGCTGAGAGAAGGACGGAACATGCAGAGCGATCGAATGGCAGACAGCGCCAATTTCACCTTGCGCGATGAGATCAAGGCCTATTGGTCTGAACGCGCGGCAACATTCGACCAGTCGCCCGGCCACGAAATTTTCTCCGAGGAGGAGCGTGCGGCCTGGCACGCACTGATCGGGCGGCATCTCGGCCGCGGCGATGGCCGCAAGGCCCTCGACCTTGCCAGCGGCACCGGTGTGATCTCCCACCTGATGGACGATCTCGGCTACCAAGTCACCGGCATCGACTGGTCGGAAGCCATGCTGGAGCGGGCACGCGCCAAGGCGGCATCGCGGGGACGGGCGATCCGCTTTCACGTTGGCGATGCAGAGAACACGCTTGAAGCCGATGACAGCTACGACGTTATCATCACCCGCCACCTTGTGTGGACGCTGGTTGACCCCGAAGCCTGTTTTGCGGAATGGCTGCGCGTCCTGAAGCCGGGCGGGAAGCTGCTGATCATCGACGGGGATTTCGTCAACACGGGCCTTGCTGAGCGGCTCATCAAGCGTCTCGCGACCTTCCTCGAACGGACGAACCTCATCAAGACACAGGCACCCCATGCCCCCGCCACCATGGGCAGCATGCATGAGAGTATCCTGTCGCGCGTCCATTTTTCTGGAGGCGCACGGGTTGATACGGTTTCCCGCATGCTGAAAGCAACCGGTTTCTCCCCCGTTGCGGCCGACACTAACCTGCGGAAGATCCATAAGGCGCAGTCGCAGTATTTCGGCTTCTTCAAAGCAATCGCACGAGGCCTTCAGCATCGTTACGCGATCATAGCGCAAAAGCCAGCTGAATAGTCAGCAGCGGATTTTGAGGAACCTCCAGCCCTTGAGATGTCATCAAGTGTGAATAGCGGCCGGCACCGTGGCACGACAGGGCGCGCGGCAGCTCGCCGGGCGGCACCATGACGGTGCTTGATGTCTCGCAACTTAGTCGCAGCGAGTGCCTTTACAGCCTTAGATCAGTTGCGGCCAGATGGGAGCCGTGCCTATTATAGGTAGTGCTCCTGCGGATGGACAGCGGGTGGACCATGGAATGCTTACCGTTGACGTTATGTTGCTAATTGCTGCTGCGGTGCTCACGGGAGCTCTGCTGCTGCTTTGTGGTTGGCCCCTGCCTATATCTCGCTCGTTGACCGGCGCTCTCGCTGTCATCATGGCGGTGGTGGGTTTGGGACTGATGCTGTTAGTTTTCAAAGATGCGTCGATGAAGGTGAATACACAGCACTTGAGCGTGCAAGCGAGCCTCGATACGCCTCGGCTGGTCCCCTACCCCAATCTCGTTAAACAGCGCGAGTGAGTCGATCGTGAAGAACTCGCTTTCAGGCAGGTTGTTGCGGCATCGGTCGGCTCTGGAACGTGAGGAAGAGTGCGGCGAACAGACACAAAAGTTGCCTGAACCATCGCAGCAGGAGGGAGAAGTTGTATCCGGCGGCGGCCAGAACGGC